>JAFLJY010000135.1 GCA_022712755.1 Gammaproteobacteria bacterium | reverse complement strand
TAAATTGGTGAACTGGCTAACAGGGATAACACCTTCTGATTTCAAACCCGCAGATACGATAACGTATCCATCAGCAATATCAGCAATAATACCAAGCACAACGTTGCCGGCACTCATATCGGTTTGACTCAGGCTTTCTTCGAATAATTCTGCAAAACTTTCAGACATAATAATTTTTGATTGTGTGCTTATTTACCGTTGGAACATCATTATTAATGATTAATGGCAAATGAAAACACGGTTAGGTTAATGAAATGATCTATCATGTGACAGACCGCCTTTAAATAATTACGAATTCGTAATTCGTAATTAAACTCGTTGATCCACCCAATGCATGACTTCGTCAGTCACCTGTTCGATATTGAGTGTGCTTGTATCAATAATGATTGCATCTGAAGCGGGTTTCAGCGGTGCTGCCTTCCGATTCATATCGCGATCATCACGCACACGTAACTCTTCAACGAGGGCGGAGAGATTAACATCTATTCCTTTGTCTTTCAACTGCTTATAACGCCTTTTCGCTCTTTCTTCAGGGCTGGCGGTGAGATAGATTTTTAATACGGATTCCGGGAAAACCACCGTACCCATATCACGACCATCGGCCACCAGTCCCGGTGCCTGTAAAAACGCCCTCTGGCGCGCCAGCAAAGCTTCTCGAACCGATGGAATGACAGCAATTTGCGAGGCTTTTTCACCCATTTTTTCACTACGAATTAGCTGAGTGATGTCTTCCTCATTCAACATAATCACCAGCTCATTATTTATTTGTCGATAAGAAACCGATAAATTAGATGCCATCTCAACAAGTTGAGCCTCATCTACTGCATTTGCCGCCATATCAGGAAAAAGACGGGAAAACTGCAGCGCGGTAATTCGATATAGCGACCCGCTATCAAGGATATGCCAGCCAAGATGCCCGGCAACGGCGAGGCAAATCGTGCCTTTACCGACACCACTGGGGCCATCGAGGCAGATAACTGGGATAGCAGTTGTACTCATGCAGATTTAATCATGGATAATTAAAAGTCAGGTTTGAACCGCAGAGGCGCAGAGTTTTTTTATTGCTGGCTACGCCTTAGGCGAAACCAGCAATAAAATATATTTCACTCTGCGTCTCTGCGCCTCTGCGGTTAACCATCTGTTGTAAAATTTTAATCATCAATAGCCTGAATATTAAGCCCACAGCTTGCAGCTAATTCAGCAAATCCGGGAAAAGAGGTATTCACATTGTCACATTCTTCGATATGAATATCACCACTTGCTCGTAACCCGGCCATGGCAAATGCCATTGCAATACGGTGGTCATCACAGCTGTGCACGGTTCCTGCACCTATCTCGCCACCATGAATGATCATGCCATCATTTGTCGCCTGTGCTTTGACGCCTAATTCAAGCAAACCATCTACCATCACCTGGATACGGTCACTTTCCTTTACCCTCAACTCTTCTGCGCCGGTGACAACGGTTTGACCCTCAGCACAGGCCGCCGCAATAAATAGCGCCGGAAACTCATCAATGGCTAGCGGCACCAGTGATTTTGGAATATTGATACCTTTTAAGTCAGCGCTCTGTATGCGGATATCTGCCACCGGCTCGCCACCAACATCCTTTTCGTTAGACAGGGTAATGTTGGCACCCATGCGTTTTAATATTTCAATGACACCTGTGCGTGTCGGATTCATGCCGACATGTAACAAGGTAATGTCCGAATCAGCAGCGATGCTCGCGCCGACCATAAAAAATGCCGCTGATGAGATATCGGCAGGTACATCAATATCGGCAGCAATTAACTTTGCCGGACCATTTATGCATATTGTTGCACCTGTATCAACACTGGAAATATCAACTTCACAGCCAAATGCTTTCAACATACGCTCGGTATGATCACGCGTGACTGCCGGTTCGGTGACGCAGGTTTTACCCTGGGCATATAATCCGGCAAGCAAACAGCACGATTTAACCTGTGCGCTTGCCATCGGCATTTGATAATGAAAACCTGTTAATGTCTGATTGCCACTAATTTTCAAGGGAGGCCTGCCATTGTCGCAGGTCTCAACTTTTGCGCCCATTTCTGCCAGTGGCTCAGTAACACGTTTCATTGGCCGTTTTGATAAAGAAGCATCACCTGTTAGTTCAACATCAAACTGCTGACCGGCGAGCAAACCAGCAAGCAAGCGCATAGAGGTGCCTGCATTACCCAGATCAAGTGCCTGTGCAGGGGCTTTTAAGCCAGACATACCGACACCTTCAATCTTTATCTTGCCATCGCCTAATCTTTCAATATTCACCCCCATTGCCTGAAATGCGCGCAGTGTGTTCAAGCTATCTTCGCCTTCAAGAAATCCGCTGATATGACTAGTGCCTTCTGCAAGTGAGCCAAACATGATCGAACGGTGAGAGATTGATTTATCGCCGGGTACACGAATTGTGCCCTGTAACTTTGCCTGGTTAAGGCCGCCTTGTATGATGAATTTCATAAATAAGATAGATTAAGTTTTGGAGATTATTTTCCGCAAATGCACGCAAATTTACGCAAATAAAAACAAAATATTTGTGTATCTGCGTGCATTGTGTTTTTAATTTGAGACCTTTACGCTATAAATCTATTCATACAAGGTCTCAATGAGTAAATTTATCGCGAGTTTGTTTAGCGTGCTGAAAAACTTCCATCAACTTTTCACCATCACCCGCTTCCAGCGCATTATATAACATATCCAGCTCGTCCTTATAACGTTTCATCATGTCAAGAATGGGTTGCTGATTATTCAGGCAAATATCACGCCACATAGTGGGATCACTGGAGGCAATACGTGTTACATCTCGAAAACCACCTGCAGCAAAGCGAAAAACATCTTCTATATCATCCATGTTTTCCAGACAGTGCACTAAACCAAAAGCCAGAATATGGGGTAGATGGCTGGTTGCTGCTAACACTTTATCATGATGCGCTGCATCCATTGTCTCCACCAGTGCGCCGGTTTTACACCAAAGTTCTGTTACCAGCTTTATTGCTGCGACATCGGTATTATCTGTTGGTGTGAGAATAACGCGGCGTTTTTTATACAGCCCAGCAAAGGCCGCATCCGGCCCACTGTTTTCAGTGCCGGCAATGGGATGCCCTGCGACAAAGCGGCTTGCACCGCCTGCAAATGTATCAGCAAATATTTCATCGGCTAATTGCTGAACCTGCTGCTTGGAACTACCCGCATCTGTAATAATGGCACGCTGATTGTTTACCTGCTTTAAACCCACAGCGATTTTTTCGAAAACTGCCTGCATTGCGCCTA
>JAFLJY010000291.1 GCA_022712755.1 Gammaproteobacteria bacterium | reverse complement strand
TTTTCGATGAACTTGACCGGGCCTCGTGCTTCGTTCTCGCACATGTGACCAGCCAGGGCATCGGATTCTGATTTCCACGGTTTAAAAACACATGTGTGGGCAAAAAAGCTTTGTGCTTTTTCAGTCAGTTTGTTTTTTTCTTCGAGAGAAGCTGCCTGTTCAGCAAGCACTGTATATTTTTCATACAGTTCTCGAAGAATTTCCAGCCGCGTATTGCCGCCATCAATGATGATATAGTACTTATCATCTGGATTTCTGCGACTAATATTTGGCGGGCGATCTAATCCACGCGCCTCAATCATGTCGCGGATCTCATCATAGTTAGGGTTTCTGGTGGTTCGCGGGTTATTATCGTAAGGTCGTAATTGATCTAACGTAATAGGTACTGATGATTTAGTAATCGGATCGTCAAAGCTTGACTTATCCTCAGTATTTTTAAGGTTTAAAAAATCCAGTACGTTGTCGCCGTCTGTTATCTGTCCTTTGTTATTTGCCATTATTCTTCTCCCCCGGCTGCTTTTTTAATAGGGGAGACATTATTTTTATCCCAGACGGGCCGGGTGTCACTAAGGTGCGGGAGAAGCTCATGCACCAGCGACAGAATGGTGTCGTGTGCGCTGGGTGTTGGCCCTGATCGCGTGACCTCAACACGATGTACTGGCAGTCCGGCAGCCACCGCCTTCTTGTAGGCAGTCAGATTAGGCACAAAGGTGTCCAGAACGCTGATTTTGCCACCAGATCCCTGATAGAACTGTTTGCGAATTGCGTTCGCAATTTTGATAGAATTATTGGTTCTATCCTGTTTGTAAATAACGCCGTATAGAGGTGGGATATTGGGAACTGGAACGGACACACCGGCAGGTGGCTCCAGTGATTTGAGCATTTGAATCGTGCCGCGAATAAACTCGCGTGATTCCATCACGTTTGGCACTAATGGACAAATCAATGAATCACTAGCAAGAATAATGCTTTCCTGGAGTATGCCACGCGCACCTTGAGAATCAATAATCACGTAATCGTAGTAATCAGAGAGTCTCTTTATTGACGCAAGCAAATAGTAGACATTATTGGTCGAAGCGCGAAACCAGTCGATTAGTTTGCCGTTAGGGTCATCGGACAGAACAATGTCCAGATTGTCTATTGCTGTGCTTGAGATGCAGTTAGTTGGTTGAGCTTTCGTGATGAATTGCCGTAGCCCGAATTCTGCTTTGTCTGTAATTTCAAACCAATCCGACAGTGATTGCTGAAAATCACCGTCAATTAACAGGACGTGCTGTCCCATGTCGGCAAGAATGCCACCAATATTAGCAGCGATAGATGTTTTACCTACGCCGCCTTTGGTTGATACGATACCAAATACTTTAGCCATTTCCTTATACCCGCAAGGTTAGTTGTTAGTTTTATTGTGTTCACAACAACCTCTAAAATCCCAAACTTCCGATATTTGTGAATATCGATAAGAGGAACGACAGAGGCACGTTGTGCTTGCGAGTCGTCTAAAGTTTTGCCTTAGTATTTCTACGTTTTATGCATCACTCCTATTTAACATAATATACATTATGCGGAATCGCGTATCCTGAGAAGATGGGTGACGCGTCATATACTGCACGACCAAGCTATGTACTAAAGTTTTCCTAGCTAAGTGTTAAATTTCCAAGCTAATCCCTAAAGCAGTCATGCAGGCAATCACTTTTATTTTTATGTTGCCACATAGTTAAATCAAATTATCGAATTGAGCAGGAATATATTGTTTAACACTGTAACTAAGGCTATTATTGCCTTACCACTCACCCTGTTGTTTTGCATCCGGGCGACAGGCCGTGCTACGTAAGTTGTACGGCTTTGTCATTTGTGGACTTATGAAAATTTCATTCAGTAATGAACTCACCTAATATAAAAACATGAAACCACATAGAATAATCTTAGTACGTCATGGTGAGTCTGAAGGAAATGCCGATAGGTATAACTACGAAACAACCCCAGACTTTGCTTTAAACCTCACCGCTAAAGGCAAGTCACAAGCGGTATCAGCCGGTGAAAAAATAAACAGTATCGTTGGACTTGAATCAGTTTATGCTTATGTTTCACCTTATATTAGAACGAGACAAACCTTCGATGCTATTCAATCGGTAATTTCGACTAATATTCATAAAACTATTGAAGACCCCAGGCTCCGTGAGCTTGATTGGGGACATTTGAGGCATCCTGATGATAATGAAGAAATAATTAGAGAGAGGAACGAATTCAGCACCTTTTATTACAGAATCAAGGATGGTGAGTCAGGTGCTGATGTATATGACCGGATTAGTGGTTTTTTAGAAACCTTATATCGCGATTTTAACAAGCCTGAATACCCAAAGAACGCCCTAATTGTTACCCATGGTATGACGCTGCGTATTTTTTTAATGCGATGGTTTCACTGGAGTATCGAAGATTTCGAAAATCTGCGTAATCCTGAAAATTGCCAGGTTGTCGTTATGGAGAAAAATTCAGACGATAATTACAAAATAGTTTCTCACTTAGAAAAACGTAACTAGAATAAAACACCATTTTCAACTAAGTAACGTAACAATTCTTGTTCTTTAATGCCGAGGTATTTACAAAGAGCTGCTTCAGTTATCTCGGCTCTTTTATATCGATTAACAGGATGTTTATAAGAAAACTTCTGTTTCTTTGGTTTAGATACAGGCTTATCATAAATAGTCACAGGCGTGCGGCTTCCAATTGATAGCAAACCGTTTTCCACCAAAAAGTCTAAGATGTCATCTGGGGTT
>JAFLJY010000134.1 GCA_022712755.1 Gammaproteobacteria bacterium | reverse complement strand
CCAGTTTGCCGCCGGTTGAAATGACCAATGATTTGAGCTGTGAGTCGCGTTGCTGCAACACAGTGTGACTGGCGATGTGTGAGGTCTGGTTACTTTCCTGTTGAATTTTGATGTGTTGAAGGTTTGCGCCCAGAGCCAGTATGGTTTCACTGACGGCATCAACCAGCATGTTTGCATGACCGAGGCTGGCATAATGTTCGACTACGGTTGCCTGAGCATTGGTATCCATCAATATCAGATTACGAGGACATACCAGTAAACCATTGATAGCAGTGGTCAGGTACAATACGTGTATTGGTTCTTTGATTTGTTTGTTTTTAAAAATATGCAGGTATAAACCATCATTAATGGCTGCGGTATTGAGCGCGTTAAAGCCATGTTCAGCCGGGTCAACATAACGTGCCAGGTAGGGTTGTAAAATGTCCGGCTGGGTAGTGATGGCTTTTGCCAGATTGATGATTTCAAACTGTGACTTATTTTGGTTAAAAATAGATAACTGCGGGGCAAAACGACCGTTAACAAAGACGATGCGGCAGTCTTCATCAGTACTTAGGAAAAGGTGTTCAATGTCCTCGTTCATTAGACCGAAACAGCTACTGTCGCTCAGGGCAAATTCCTGTTCAAGCAGAGGTTGAATATTGGTGTATTTCCAGTCTTCATGTTTTTTGTGGGGAAAACCTTTTTCTGCCAGAGTTGACAGCGCGGTTTGGCGCATGTGCTGTAACCAGGCCACATTCTGTCCCGGTAATTGTACGGTGTGTGAGCGCAGTTTTTCGGTAATTGGGCTGGTATTCATCCACTCGTTGCCTCCAGCCAGCCATAACCTTTATCTTCCAGTTCTAAAGCGAGTGATTTGTCACCGGATTTGACGAAACGCCCGTCGCTAAGGACGTGAACAATATCGGGTACGATGTAGTCCAGCAAACGCTGGTAATGGGTGATAACGATGATGGCGTTATTGTCACTACGTAATGCATTGACCCCATCGGCAACAATTTTAAGGGCATCAATATCCAGTCCGGAATCGGTTTCGTCAAGGATGGCCAGCTGCGGTTCTAATAGCGCCATCTGGAAAATTTCATTACGCTTTTTCTCGCCACCGGAAAAACCTTCATTAACAGCGCGTTCCAGCAGTTTTTCATCCATTTTCACCAGTGCGGCTTTTTCATTGACGATTTGCATAAAATCCATGGCATCGTATTGTGCTAAACCCTGATATTTTCGTTTTGCATTAACCGCCGCTTTGATGAAATACACCATGTTGACACCGGGTATTTCCACCGGATATTGAAAGGCAATAAACAGTCCTTCGCGAGCGCGTTGTTCTGCCGGCATGGCCAGCAGATCGTTGCCCTTGTATATCACCTCGCCTGCATTAAGCTGATAACTGTCACGTCCGGCAAGCACATTCGCCAGTGTGCTTTTGCCTGAACCATTGGGTCCCATGATGGCGTGAACTTCACCTGCTTTTACTTCCAGGTTGATGCCTTTGAGTATGGGCTTGTTGTCGACGCTGACTTTTAAATTGCTGATTTTTAGCATGGCATGCTCCTTTTATTCCATGTTTTTATTCTGCGGTTAAACGCTAAAGCTTTCTCCACAGCCACACAGGTCTTTCACATTCGGATTGGTAAATTTAAACTGGCGGCTTAAGCCTTCGCTAATAAAATCAATCACTGTGCCTTTGATGAGAGGGTAGGCATTTTTATCAACCGCAATGGTGATATCGTTATTGATTTCAAATATTTTGTCATTGCTCTCGGTTTTATCAAGAAAACCAATGTTGTAGGCATAACCGGAGCAACCCAGGGTTTTGACCCCAAGGCGCAAACCAATGCCGTGGCCACGTTCAGTCAGCATGGTGTAAACGTGATCGATGGCTTGCTGGGTCATGGCAATAGCGTTTTTGTCGATGTCTGGCTTCATCCGATGGCACCTTCAAGACTAATGTTCAATAATTTCTGAGCCTCAACCGCGAACTCCATGGGTAATTCATTGAGCACCTGTTTGCAGAAACCATTAACAATCATGGCGATGGCTTCTTCCTCATCAATGCCGCGTTGTTTGCAGTAAAATAACTGATCCTCGCCAATGCGCGAGGTGGTGGCTTCGTGTTCTACGCGGGCACTGTGGTTGCGCACCTCCATGTATGGGAAGGTATGGGCTGCGCATCGATCACCCAATAATAATGAATCACACTGGGTGTGATTGCGTGCATTGTGTGCATTGGGTGAGATGCGCACCAGTCCACGATAAGCGTTGTGACCGTGTCCGGATGAAATGCCTTTGGACAGTATCGTGCTGCGCGTGTTTTTGCCGATGTGGATCATCTTACTACCGGTATCGGCCTGCTGATAATTGGCGGTCATGGCAACGGAATAGAACTCGCCCACTGAATTGTCGCCGCGTAATATACAGCCTGGGTATTTCCAGGTAATGGCAGAGCCGGTTTCTACCTGAGTCCATGAAATGTGTGAGTTATCACCACGGCAGTCGCCGCGTTTGGTGACAAAGTTATAAATGCCGCCTTTGCCGTTTTTATCACCCGGATACCAGTTTTGCACGGTGGAATATTTAATGGTGGCATCTTTCAGCGCGACCAGTTCGACTACCGCCGCGTGTAACTGGTTTTCATCACGCATCGGTGCGGTGCAGCCTTCCAGATAACTGACATAGCTGCCTTCATCGGCAATAATTAAGGTGCGTTCAAACTGCCCGGTATTGGCCTGATTAATACGAAAATAAGTCGATAATTCCATCGGGCAATGCACCCCTTTTGGGATGTAACAAAACGAACCATCGGTAAATACTGCAGAGTTGAGGGTAGCAAAAAAGTTGTCACGATAGGGCACCACGCTGCCCAGATATTGTTTAACCAGATTGGGGTGATTTTTTACCGCATCGGAGAACGAGCAGAAGATAATGCCGAGTTCGGCCAGCTCAGTCTGGAAGGTGGTGGCCACCGAAATGCTGTCAAATACCGCATCCACTGCTACGCCAGCGAGGCGTTTTTGCTCGCCCAGCGGGATGCCGAGTTTTTTGTAGGTGTCGAGTAGTTCCGGTTCGATCTCATCCAGACTTTTGGGCGCGCCACCACTGGATTTAGGTGCGGAATAATAAGAGATGGACTGGTAGTCGATAAAATCGTGG
The DNA here is from genome assembly GCA_022712755.1 of Gammaproteobacteria bacterium. Taxonomy (GTDB): domain Bacteria; phylum Pseudomonadota; class Gammaproteobacteria; order SZUA-229; family SZUA-229. The sequence goes on along the minus strand of JAFLJY010000134.1, from coordinate 986 downwards.
TGGATGCTGGCCCAGTGGGGTTCTTTCATGCCTAGCCAGCTTTGATACGCCTTCAGTCGCCATTGTAGTAAAAAGTCGGGTTCGTTTTTTTTAGCAGAAATAAAACGGATAACGTCTTCATTAAGGCCGGGTGTGACCGTATCGGCTTCTACTTCCGTGACAAAACCGTGCTGATATTCCTGATCTACCAGGCGTTGAATGTCCTGGTTGCTTTTCATGGTTGTGTTACCTCGACGGACTGGTTAACAGCGAATATACCTTGTTACTCAATTATTATACGAATAACCTAGTAAAATAGTCAAGTATTACCCGTGCGCTCAGTCATGTTATTAATCGTGAGTTTTTTCTGAAGCTTTTTAACAAAGAGAGCCATGACTCTACAAATCCGTGGTGCTACTATTATTAATGAGCATTCTTTCAATTTTACTGATAGAGGTGATGCAAATGACACACATTCAAATAGCACCGGATGTCGAGTTCAAGCTGGATATAGACCTGCCCGAAATCACCGGTAACAGCAGAGACTACGACTTACAACAACATAAAGCAGAGGTTTATGCCGTGTTTGAGGAAAGGCTGAAAAAAGCCTTCCCGGAAGGTTATAAGATTAATACTTTTGAATTTGGTCAGGAAGTAAGAAAGCACTAAGTAATTGTTGCAGGTTATGGTGGTGTTAATTTGTAGGTTAGGGATGCGTTTGTCTTTTTTATATAGCTTCTCAATAAGCCATGGCGGAATATGCTCCTGAGAGTAGTGCCACATGGATGTGGCGTTTACGAACCAAAGGATGGACACGCCGTATATGACCTACATGGATGTAGGAAGTGTGGAAAATGCAGGAGCATTTTTCCACCATCCCTGTAGGCTTGACGGTAGCATCCATGCTACCGACAGTCTCAAGAGCATATTCCGCCACGGCTTATTGAGAAGCTACTTTTTTATTAGATGAAACATGGATAAAAAAAGTTTATTTATAACCGGCGGTT
>JAFLJY010000133.1 GCA_022712755.1 Gammaproteobacteria bacterium | reverse complement strand
GTGCCAGGGGTGAGCGTAATTCGTGGGATACATCATTCAATAATCGTTTTTGTGCAGCCACTAGCTGTTGCACCTGTTCGGCCATGTGATCGAAATCTTTTGCCAAATCGGTAATTTCATCCCTGCGTCCACCGATGCGTGGCATGACACGTGTATCCAGTTTACCTTCAGCGAATCGATTTGTGGCTTCGCGTAAAAAGCGGATTGGGCGTGTGATGTACCAGGCCAGTGCGGCACTGAAAATCAGGCTGCCTAGAAAAAGAATTAACAGCGGCAACAACGGCAGGTGTTTTGGAAAATTGTTTTGCTGATGCATGGCGGGGTGACCGCGTCGTGGAACAAACACCAAAAAACGCTCATTTTCAGGCGTGATGACCTGTTGCACGGCAGATTGCTCGGGAGTATTTAGTGCTTCGCGTGCTTTACGTAACACCATCCGTGGTACTGGTCTACCTAATAGATCGATGCCGTCGTCACGAACAATAAGCAGGCGAGAAGGTCGTTGATGACGCATTTGTCGACGTTGGAGAACTTCTTTTAACGCGGCGCTTCCTTCATCACGCAAAATACTGGCAGCTGAGCTAATCCCCAGTTCTGCTCGCGGATTTTCCACCAGCACTTCCAGTTGTTCAATGCGCTCTTTGTTGTACTGCCATATCAAGGTGCCGACAGCAGTTCCGGTGACAAGTAAGGTAAGCCAGAAGCCAAAAAAAATTTTCCAGAATAAACGACCCATATTATTTACCATCCATTACTTATTATCCAGTTTAACTTCATTCGACAGTTGATACCCCTGACCGCGCACGGTAATGATCATTGAACCCAGATTATGCTCTGCCATTTTTTTACGCAGGTTACTCATGTGCATATCAATACTGCGGTCATATTTTTCCAGCATACGACCCAGAGCATGTTCTGAAAGACTTTCCTTGCTGACGATATGACCGCCCTGTTTCACCAGCGTATGCAATAAATCAAACTCCGTACTGGTCAGCTCCAGTGTCTTTCCACCAACCAAAGCCGTACGTGATGATGGATGCACTTCCAGTGAACCGATTTGTATGACGGCATCGCCGCAGTGTGGATGCAGGCTGCCACCTTGAGTGCGTCGCAACACTGCGTGCAACCGCGCTAACAATTCCCTCGGGTTAAAGGGCTTGGGCAAATAATCATCGGCACCAATTTCCAGCCCAACTATACGATCAACATCATCACCTTTGGCAGTGAGCATTAGCACCGGCACGCTGGAATGGCTGCGAATACGCCGCAACACTTCAAAGCCATCCAGTTCCGGCATCATCACGTCGAGCACCACCGCATCATAAAGTCCGGTCAGTGCCTGTTGTACCCCCGTTCTACCATCGAAGACACGCTCGATACTCAAGCCTTCGGCCTCCAGGTATTCACCCAGCATGCCAGATAATTCAGTATCATCGTCAACGATTAGTATGTGTGTCATAAGCCTGTAATGTTTTCACTGTGCAGGAGAATTCTGACACAGATCGTACAAAAGTTTTGCCATCTTTACAGACCTTTACATAGCTTTACCTGATCCTGACCCAAATTTGCAGATGTTTTATGCATACTTTCCATCAAGGTAACAAACCATGTTGCTCTTTAAGTTTTTAAAATGAATTTTTAATCAGACAGGAATAAGTATTATGAAAAAACGTAATTTAATTATCAGCAGTATTCTAGCGGGAAGTATTTTTACTATTGGTGTTGTAGGTATCGCTCATGCATGCAATGGCCCCGGTGGGCATGGCGGTCATCAGCGTGGCGGTGAGATGATGCCTATGATGAGAATGTTTGATCTCACTATGGAACAACGTGAAGCAATCCGCAATATAAAGACCAAACAGAGAGAACAAATGCGTGTTACCAGGGACGAGATGAAGAACATTCAGCGGGCCTTATTTGAACAGACCAGTACAGAATATTATGATGCAACTAAAGTGCGCGAACTGGCAGATGTCAAAGCGAAATTAATGGCAGATATGATAGTAAAGCGTAGCGAGACCATGAATCGTATTCGTAAAGAACTGACACCTGAGCAGGCGGCAAAAATGGACAGCATGAAGCAGCGCAGGTTTGCATATGGCGATGACTAAAAACACTCATAGATTATAAGTTGTTAATCATAACTCGTCAGCCGTTAAACATGGCGATAAACTCAAACACTATGGACTGAAAGTCCATAGGTTGTTTTATTGCGATTAAAATCGCTTCACCATAGAAAAACTTTTTTCTCAAACTAACCGGTATTGTTAGTTGCTGTCATCCTGAGCGCAGTCGAAGGATCTTCCGCTTATTGCACGATGATGCTTATCAAGATCCTTCACTATCGTTCAGGATGACAGCAACATCGTAGTTCTAAAGTCTTGCACTAAAGTGCATAGTTTTTACTTGCTCTGGCTGTTGTTGCATTGGTCATGCTAATAGAATCTTTAAATTGAATAGTCGATCCACATGTTATTGTTACAACCTGAGCAAACACTATTCAACTCTTTTTTTTCTGTAATACAATTCATGACATTATTACTCCTTTCATATTAAAAATAACTTAGCTTTTATTTGTTTTTTTATAAGGCTTCTCTCTAAGCCACAACTTCATTTAACCCTCGAGTAAAGGCTGCAAGACTGGCTCGCCTCATAATGACTAATGGCTTACCGGTACGATTACAAAATTGTTTAACACGATGAACTGCGCTATGACTAATGCAATCTATTGGGCAAAAGATCATGTCGGCTCTGGGTAACAGTGATCCAAGATGTTGATCACCATCATTCAAACCACCGTCATGATGGATAAAGGTGCCATTTTTATTTTCAACAAGGGCACGAAAATGAACACATTGTTTGTCGCGTCCACCTACATAAAGCACACAACTGCCTGCTAAATTCCCATTAGTTATACATTCATCCTGATTGTCACAGGACGAACAGCTTTGAGTTAAATAATTTTCAAGCGTATTTTCCATGGCAATGTTTTCTTTTCGTAATGCCTGTAGCTGCGCTTCTGCCAAACATAACTGATCGCCACACTTTAGTGCTGATTTTTTCCATTCCTCTACACTTTTTTCAAGATGATGAACTCGATTGAGCTTTGTATCCAGGTTATTTTCAGCTTCTGTTAGTTTTTGTTGCAACCGCTTTAAAAGAGTTTTACTCTTTAATTTTTCAATTATCCTGTTTGCTTCAGCTAATTCATTTGCTGTCACATCCGCTTTTCTTAATTCCTGTTTTAATGAATTAATTTGTGTCGCCTGGTCGGTTATTTTTTTTCGTGTTTTTATATTGTCATTATTATTAGCAATATTTCGATCTTTCTTTTCTTTTTCCAGGCGCTTTAATTTTTCCATATCCACACGCAACGAAGCACCTGATAAATGTGAAAGCATGTGTACTTCACCGTATATTTGATCAAGTAAACGATCCTCTACATCAGGGTGTGTCAGAATGGCCCAGAATGTATCAGGCAGCTTATCCTTTTCTAGTGATTCAGCCCAAAAATTGGCCAATTCCTCTGCCTTCAACTTTAATGCTTGTTTAATGATTTCTTTGTATTTTTTATCAAGATATTTATTCAGTGTTCTGGCAGCAAATGAATCGCTGCCAGCCACTCTGACAAAACTATGATGCCAGTCGTAATCGGTAAATGCTGACTGCATTGAGATTTTCATTTTTTTGCATAAGTAACGTAACTCAGCCAGTGACAAACAGGTACCTACTACACTGCAATGAAAACCAGTTTCAAGCTCCCATATTTTTTTTCTTTTGGCATAGACAGAAGGTTGTTTGCTATGGGTATGTTTACTACTGATATGCTTACTGACAGGTATATTTATTACTTCACACTTTTCACACATAATATCTAATCACTTATCCTTAACATAAACTTAGATACGAATAATAATGATTCTCATTCGCATGTCAAGCAATTGTTTTATCTCGCATAAAAAAACCGGAATACAGATTGTCACCTGCTCCGGCTTTTTTCTCGTCCCCACATGAGAACGAAACAATAGTCTTTAGTCTTTAGTCTTTAGTCTTTTGACTTACGACTTATAACTTATAACTTATAACTTTTATTATCTAAAGCACTCCCCGCGTAACCCGTTTAAACGCTTTCATCGCATCCGGTATTTCAATATCAATTACCTGATCCGGTATCCATTTATTGTCCTTCTCCCCCATTACATCGCGAACGTGTTCACCAGTACAACGGCGCACCTGAAACCCGGGTTGATTATTTTCTTCAAAGGTGAAATTACTGTATTCACCCATACGATCGTTCATTAAGCTTATATATTCAGCACGAAAATCAGTTTTTTTGTCATCAGAAACATCGCGGCGGTTATCGTGCATGGTTTTAGCCAAGTTTAATGCTAGCGCGGTGATTAACGCCTGTCGATCTTCTGCGGAATAATCTTTTGCAGAAATAACACGGTCAACAACGTGTACCAGAAACGCGGTAAACTCAGCAATGACATCCAGTCGCTGAAAATGAGTATTGGTTTGAAAACCCTCATTTTCCATATGCATGACATTAGCACTAGCAATTTTCCAGAAGTTAAAGCTCAATACACTACCGATTTCTTCATGAGTACGTACTTTATCTTTGTCATTCCACTTATTTTTAATCCGAATTTTCATAATAACCTCAATGAATGCATCTGTACTGTTATGCATTGAATAGTATACTGATAGCATCAGTTATAAACACCATTCCCATAATGGATATACCGCGATTAATTAATGACGTACAACTAAATTGTCATATCTCAGATGCCAGGCATGCTGGCAACTATACTCTCTGCATTTATCTGTTGAAGATGCGAGAATTTTATCGCTGGGAGAAGCAATACGCTTTTAGTGAAAAACTGTCTAGCGATGACATCGGCAACTGGTTAAGTCAGCGTGAAGCGTTATGGGACAAAATTGAAAATCAAGACTACCACTCGTTGCCAATAGCCGCCGTTGAGCATGATCCCTTTGACTCACAAACCATCAATCAGATAATTCTTTCAGAAAACCTGGTGTACAGCGGCGGTTACGGCGTAAAAGATAAACCGCATTTCTTTTTAGCTGACCTGGAAAAAAAACAAACCATAAACGGATACACTATTTATATTAGCGGCAAAGAATACGCCCGCGACCTAACCGCACCGCCGGCAATGAGCCAGCACAATACCATCTATGTTCGCCGCGAATCTTTTAAACGTTTGATCTGGGAGCGCATCGATGAATGGCGCTGGAATAAACCGGAAAACGCCATGGCGAAAGCGATTCGTTGTTATGGTTTTGATAATGACCTGGATAAGGCTTTATCTAATATGACGAATAACGAACTTGATGCCGCCATATTGCATGAAATCGGTGAAATTCAGGCGGGCGAAAAACTTGCCGGCTGGCAACAAATGATGTCCGATATCAGCTTCACCCAGGCAGAAATTATGGCACGAGCAGTGCGTGATCATTATGCGGATACCTTACACACACTGCCGAACTTAATCGAAAACAACAATGATGCATCGATTCATTTTTATTTTGCAAACTTAACCCATATGCGTAAACACATCTTCCCTGCGCTGGTGAATGCTTATAACCAATGGTGTGAAAATAAAAAAATAAAGACTATCGAACAAACGGTTGCCGCATCTGTTAAACACTGGCAGAATATTGCTCAACAAATACTAGTTTTACATCAACAAAATGCCGAACAATGCAGTGTTAATATAGAAACTTTGATAACCAGGAATAAATACTATGATTAAATGCAATAAAAAACAAGTTAAGCTTTTATACGCAATACCACTAGCATCAATACTACTGTTACCCGTTCAATTACAAGCGGGCAGTGTACTCCGAGGTGATATTGAAAATGGCCGGGCTCTTGCCACAGAGCACTGCGATCGTTGTCACGGTAAGGCGGGGGTCAGTGAGGATATCGATACACCAAGCCTTGCTTCACAAAATGCTGTTTATCATCATAAACAGCTAAGAGATTATAAATTTAAAAGGCGTGAAGATAAGAACATGTACAAACGTGCAAGAAAGTTAACTAATCAACAAATGATTGACATTTCCATATGGTATGAAAGTCGGGATACACCTCCAGTTGATATAACGTTAACGGAAGCAATTAGCGTGCCTCAG
>JAFLJY010000132.1 GCA_022712755.1 Gammaproteobacteria bacterium | reverse complement strand
GCCCTCGTCAACCAGTTTTGCCAGCATGGGAATGTTGACGTTCTTGGCTTTTTCAACCGCTTCAAGGTCTCCCAGCTCAAGTTTTGGCATGCCGCAGCAGACTTCCTTGCCGGCCAGGATGACGGGAATATTGTTGTGCTCGAAAACCGCGACAAGATCTTCACCGATGACCGGTTCATTGAAATTGCCGTAGCAGGTGGTGAACAGGGCGACTTTGCCATTGGTATTGCCCGCCGGTGTGCCTTCGCCAAAATTATCCGATAGGCGCGAACGCATGGTTTTACCGGTATATTCGGGCACCCAGGCCGAAGCATCAATGCCAACGGCGCTGTCGAGCACCTTGCGGAAAACGGTGACTTTGTTGATGGCATTAGTGATTGAGGAAATAACCGGGCGAGCCAGGGTTTTGCCCATGGCATCGGTACTTGTCAGCACCTTGTCACGCAGCTTGGCGCCCTTGTTTTTAAACTGTACTGCTTTGGCCTGCAGCATCAGATGGGGAAAATCGAGATTCCATTCATGGGGCGGGATGTAAGGACATTTGGTCATGAAACACAAATCACAGAGGTAGCACTCATCAACGACTTTCCAGTAGTCGTTCTTGGCCACGCCATCAACTTCAAAGGTTTCAGATTCATCGACCAGATCAAACAGGGTCGGGAATGAATTGCACAGGGAAACGCAGCGACGGCAACCGTGACAGAGGTCAAACACCCGTTCCAGCTCGGCAAAGAGTTTTTCTTCGTCGTAATAATCGGGGTTTTTCCAGTCGATCGGGTGGCGTGTGGGTGCCTCAAGGCTGCCTTCGCGCGAAGGGGGGCGGGGGGGCATGTCGGTGATTCCTGTTGTCAAATAAGTACCGTCATTCCGGTTTTGGCCGGAATGACGGCTGTTTTTAAGCGTTACGCGTCCAGCTCGTTCAAAGCTTTCTGGAAACGATTGGCGTGGGAGCGTTCTGCTTTGGCCAGGGTTTCAAACCAGTCAGCGATTTCATCGTAACCTTCCTCGCGGGCATCTTTGGCCATGCCAGGGTACATGTCGGTGTACTCGTGAGTTTCACCGGCAACCGCTGTTGCAAGATTGGCAGCGGTGGTGCCAAAGGGCATGCCGGTTGCCGGGTCGCCGCATTCTTCAAGATATTCCAGATGGCCGTGCGCGTGGCCGGTTTCACCTTCGGCGGTTGAACGGAAAACGGTGGCAACATCATTGTAGCCTTCAATGTCTGCTTTGGCTGCGAAATAAAGATAACGACGGTTTGCTTGTGATTCACCGGCAAAGGCATCTTTTAGATGCTGCTCGGTTTTTGAGCCTTTCAAAGACATGGGGGAATTCTCCTGAATTGAATGTGATATAGTTTGAATTGGAAATAACAGACTTCACTGTTATATTGAAAACTTTAGAACGACTCTAAATTAGAGTCCAGTGATAACAGTGGGCAAATTGGAGAATTGGATGATTAGTCGCAGAAAAGCAATTTTTACCGGGATGGCGTTGATGGCATCCGGAGCGGTGTTTTCAAGTATCGCACTGGCAGGCAAACCGAAGGTTTATATGAATTCGTCTGCGGGTGTTGCGATAAACGGCTATGACCCCGTTGCTTATTTCACCCAAAGCAAGCCGGTTGCGGGCAACAAAGCTTACTCGTCTTCATGGAATGATGCGACATGGTATTTTTCCAGCGTTGAAAACAAGTTGAAATTTGATGGCGCGCCTGAAAAGTTTGCACCGCAATATGGCGGGTATTGTGCTTAGGCGGTAAGCTATGGCAGTACGGCCTCAACGGTGCCGGAGGCTTGGACGATGGTTGACGGGAAACTTTATCTCAACAATTCTCTGGGGGTTCGCAAACGATGGAGCACCGACAAAAAGGGCTATATCAGCAAGGCCGACAAAAACTGGCCCAAAGTTGTGCAATAGCGATTTTTCTATTTGCCGTTTTTCTTTCAGGCGGCAAGCTGTTGGCAGGTCAAACCCTGCCGGTTGATCTGGAACTGGTTTTGGCGACGGACAGCTCAACCAGTATCGATGATGCAGAGTTTGATTTGCAACAACAGGGGCTTGCCCGGGCGTTTTTACACCCCGATGTCATCAGGGCGATTGGCAGTGCCGGTCAGCGCGGGGTGGCGATTACTTTGGTTCAGTGGTCGGGGGCTGGTTTTCAAACAAAAGTTGTCGACTGGTTTCTGGTCAAAGACGCTGAAAGTGCAGCGCGGTTTTCGGACCAGGTTGCTGCTGCCGGGCGACAATTGCGCGGCATGACCAGCACAGCCGGGGCGATCAGGTTTTCAGCCAATCAAATTGCCTCAAATCATTATGAAGGTCGCCGCAAGGTAATTGATGTTTCCGGGGATGGAACCAGTGAACCCCTGTTATCGCGGGCTGAAAGCGACCGGGCGGTTGGGCAGGGTATTACCATCAATGGGCTGGTGATTTTTAACAAGGAATATGATCTGGGTGAATTGGCCGACATCAATATCGCCCGCTATTACTCGCGTCATGTCATCGGTGGCCCCGGTGCGTTTTTGATGGCAGCGAAAGACTACAAGGATTTTCAGGTGGCGATCAGAAAGAAGCTGGTGCGTGAGATTTCCGGGCAAGCACTGGCATTAAAGTAATTTGACCGAAAAACCCTTGTCGGTTGTTGTTGTTGTGAGCATTTTTTCTTCGGCCATTTTGACGATAACCGGTTTGAGGGTTCTAGCGCCGAGATTTGGGTAGCAAATGTCGGGAAAGTTGTTTTTGATGCTCTTGCCCAACGGGCTAAGGCTTATCCAGTTTCTGTCCCCGTCAAGTTCTTTTAAGGCTGACAGGATTTTGTCAAAACCGTCCATGGCAACGGGCGGCTGCTTGTTGGTTTTTTTGGTTGTTGGCTTTTTCAGAACTGTAAAACCGTGACAAGCTGCCCGAAAAGCGATTGTTGTTTTGTCTTCGCCAAAGCCAAGAACGCATTTTCCCTGCTCGCGGATTCGCGTTGCCAAAGGGGTGAAATCGCTGTCTGATGATACTAGGCAAAAAACATCAATATGATCTGCATGCAACAAATCCATAGCATTGAGCACCAGCGAAATATCGGCGGCATTCTTGCCGGAACCAGCAGCTATACTTAAATGGGGCGCAATGTTGTTTTTCAGCAGACAATCCATCCAGCTCTTTGCGTTGCCCTGGGTGAAATCGCCAAATGCCCGTTTGATGGCAATGGTGCCCTGTTTGCTGCAGGCTTTGAAAACCTTCTGGTAAAAAATTGCTGGCACGTTGTCCGCATCGATCAGAATGGCGACAGATTTTGACATGGCAATGAGTTTCCCTTTGGTGTTGAAAGGGAACGATGAGCTAAAAAGTATAAAATCAGATCAAATGATATGCTTTAAATTGTCTGAATTATTTTTTTGTGACGGCTTTGGTGTATTCTTCAAATGATCCCACCCACAACCAGATCAGACGGCCATCGCTACAGGTATGTCCTTCCTCTATACAGTATGATACTGAACCAATCTGGCGCACCCAGCACTGTAACCCTAATTGATGACACGCTTCAACCAAACACCCGTTTGAAAATCGTGTCCACATGCTTGGTGTGATAATCGAGGTTGAACAGGGCTTCCAGGTCGCTGTCGCTGAGGGCCTTTTTGACTTCCTCATCGGCTTTTAACAACTCAAGAAAATTGCCTTCACCGCGCCAGACCGGCATGGCGTTGCGCTGGACGAGGCGGTAGGCGTCTTCGCGCCCGACACCGTTTTGGGTCAGCGCCAGCAGGACGCGCTGGGAGTGGATGAGGCCACCGAGGCGATCCATGTTTTTTTGCATGTTTTCAGGATAAACCAATAATTTGTCGATTACCCCGGTAAGGCGGCGCAGGGCAAAATCAAGATGCACGGTAGCATCGGGGCCAATGCCGCGTTCGACCGATGAGTGGGAGATGTCGCGCTCGTGCCACAGGGCAACATTTTCCATCGCCGGGTAAACGCTTGAGCGGACCAGACGGGCAAGACCTGTCAGGTTTTCAGTCAGGATCGGGTTGCGTTTGTGGGGCATGGCTGATGAGCCTTTTTGGCCCTTGGAAAAGTATTCTTCTGCTTCCAGCACTTCAGTGCGTTGCAGGTGGCGAACTTCTGTTGCCAGCCGCTCGATGCAAGAGGCGATAACTCCTAGCACGGCAAAGAACATGGCATGTCGGTCACGGGGAATGACCTGGGTTGAAACCGGCTCGGCGATCAGACCGAGTTTTTTGGCAACATGTTCTTCCACGAAAGGGTCGATATTGGCAAAGGTGCCAACGGCACCTGATATGGCGCAGGTGGCGATTTCTTCACGGGCCATTTCGAGGCGCTTTTTGCAGCGCTCAAATTCCGCATAGGCCTGGGCCAGCTTTACACCAAAGGTTGTCGGTTCAGCGTGGATGCCATGGCTGCGACCGATGCAGACATCGTCCTTGTGCTCAAGGGCGCGTTTTTTAAGGGCGGCCAGCAGCTTGTCGAGATCTTTTAAAAGCAGGTCTGAGGCTTTGACCAGTTGCACGTTGAAACAGGTGTCGAGCACGTCCGATGAGGTCATGCCCTGATGGACAAAGCGGGCTTCGGGGCCAACAATTTCTGAAAGGTGCGTGAGGAAGGCAATGACGTCGTGTTTGACTTCAGCTTCGATGGCATCAATGCGCGCGACATCAAACTCTGCCTTGCCACCTTTTTCCCAAACGATTTTTGCGGCCTCTTTTGGGATGACACCAAGTTCTGCCTGGGCATCTGCGGCATGGGCTTCGATTTCAAACCAGATGCGAAATTTGGTTTCAGGTGACCAAATGGCCGTCATTTCGTCGTTGGAATAACGCGGGATCATTGTGGGCTCTTT
>JAFLJY010000285.1 GCA_022712755.1 Gammaproteobacteria bacterium | reverse complement strand
AGCGCATGTCCAGGAAGGACGGCCATGTTTGCATTATGGCGCAAGGAGCCATGGATGGCGGTGCGATTATGTCCAGGAAAGACGGTATTTCGCAAGGAGCCATGGATGGCGGTGCGATTAAACAGCGTGCCAAAAAATTTTCCGGGGGTCTTTCTAAAAAGCACTCTAAAATCACATCTGATGATATACCTTTTTCTACTTTCCTTGCCAGCAATGAAGAACAGCAGATACGTGCCGTAGATTATTTTGTTCGCCTCAACATACTAAACGGCAAAAATAATATTGCCATTATTAGTGAGGACAGGAAATTATCGCGTCGCTTACGTGCATTGCTTGAACGTGCAAACATTCAGCTACAGGATAAAGCTGGCTGGTCACTGGCAACGACGCAGGCCGCTACCATTATTGAACGCTGGTTAGAATGCATTGAAGAAGACTTTAGTGCCTACCCCTTTCTCGACTGCCTAAAGTCACCCTTTATCAACATTCAGCCAATAATCAATGATAATACAGCTGATGATGAATCAACTGAAGATAATTTCAAAAAAAACATTTATCGCTTTGAACATGATTTAATTTTTCATGCCCAGACAGCAATGCGGGTCAGCAGTAATATAAAGCAATACAAAATCAAATTAAAACAACGACTGCATCGCCTTAGCCACTGGCCTGCAAATACTTACGATGATTTAATAAACACCTTAAATATTATTCAAAAAACTGCGGCACCATTAACCGCACTTTATACTGCTGAAAAGAGCATACCCTTATCTGATTTTCTTGATGCTTTATTACATAGCCTGCAACAGCTAGGTGTAATACAGGCTTATCAGAATGATAATGCGGGTCTGGTACTACTTAAAACATTTGAATCCCTCAAACAAAGCATTAACTATTCAAATCCTAAATTAAGCTGGTTTGACTGTCGTATCTGGTTAGGTATGGCACTGGAGTCACAAAACTTTACACCGCTATCATTTGATAGTCGCGTACAGTTAATGACACTGGAACAGGCATCGCACCTTAATTTTGACTGCGTCATTATTGCTGCTACCGAAGCACAACACTTTCCAGGAAGCGCAAAAAATCAGCCTTTTTTTAATCAGGCTGTGCGTGCTTCACTGGGACTAAAAACCTGGGAAGAACAGCGACTACAACGCCATGAATGTTTTAATCGTGCTTTACTGTCAGCACCTGAAATTTTATTAACTGCCTGCAATTTCGATCACGGTGAGGAAAAAGCGGTTTCACCGTGGTTGGAATTACTTATCAATTTTTACCAACTGAGTTATAACAAAAAACCGGATAATCTGCAGCTGGAACAGCTTGTGTTGTCAAACAGTGAATGTTTTGTGTGTGATGAGGCGAAAGTTCCTGATGAGTCATCACAGCCGGCACCGACCATGCCAGCAGTATTAATCCCTAAAAAAGTTTCTGCCAGCGCCTACCAGCGCATCATTAACTGCCCCTACCAGTATTTCAGTGCCGATGGCCTACAACTAACAGCATTGGAAGAATTAACCGAGGAATTAAAAAAATCTGATTACGGTGAGCGTATCCATTTGATTTTACAGTGCTTTCATCAGGGGCATAAATACTACGGTAAAGCCTTCGAACAGGTGCTGACAGAAACCAATGCCAAACAGGCCGAACACTACTTGTCTGAACTGTCGATAAAAATATTTCTTAGCGATCTGGAAGATAACATACTACACAGAAGCTGGTTGTACCGCTGGCAAAAACATATCCCATCCTATATCAACTGGCAAATAAAACATCAACAGGACTGGTCCATCTTTCTCAGTGAAAAAAGCCTTGAGGCTCCGCTTAACGAAAACACAAAAATCGTTGGTCGACTTGATCGTATTGATAAGAATAATAAAGATAATAGCCATGCTATTATTGATTACAAAACCGGCATAACAGCACGGCAGGAGGAAATTAATACTGGTGAAAACGTGCAGCTCTCACTCTATGCACTACTTGATGACTCCGCCAGCGAAGTCAGTTATTTATCGGTGGATTCTTCTTATCAAAAAGTCGAAGCCAAATCATCATTATCAGGAGAAAATTTAGAAATAAACCGCGAACACAACAAACAGCGTTTAATTGAATTGTTTATGCAGATGAAAAACAGCGCACCCATGCCTGCCTGGGGTGATGCAACGGTATGCCGTTATTGTCATTTTTCTGGTCTATGCCGGAAGGCTGAATGGGAAGCGTAAAAAACACGCAATGAAAAATGAAAAATGAAAAATCTTACACCACTACAAACTAAACGCAATAACACACCCTGTTTGTAAATTTTTCATTGTCCTTTCTATTTCACCGCATACAAAGAGCCATTCACACTGTTAAAGTACACATGGTCATTGTCGATTGCTGGCGCAGAATAAATATTTCCATCAACTTTGTATTTCCATCGCAATTGACCTTCGCTGGCATCTAAAGCATATAAATGCCCATCGGTACTACCGGCATAAACGGTGCTTGATGCAATAGTGATGGGTGCAAATACAGAACCTTCGGTACGGTATTCCCATTCACGTTTGCCATCTTCAGCATCATAGGCATAAACATACCCATCTTTACTGCCAATAAAAACTTTACCATCATAAAGAGCAGGTGATGATAATACAGGGCCGGCTGTTTTCTTGACCCAACTTTGTTGACCGGTTTGAATATTGACAGCGTAAACGTATTTATCATCACTGCCGAAGTAAACATTTTGTGTATCGACCGCAGGTGATGAATGAATCTTACCTTTTGCCTTAAACCGCCAGTATTCCTGTCCAGTATTGATGTTTACTGCAAACATATTCCCTTTTAAAGTACCAAAAAAAATGTGCTCACCATAAATGGCAGGGGAGCTATAAATTGATGCACCGGCATTAAAACTCCATTTTCTAAAGCCAGTTTTTACATCCGCTGCGTACAAATTGCCATCCTCACTGGCAAAGTAAACAACGCCATTATGAATGATAGGTGAAGAAGATATCGGCCCTTTGGTTTCGAGGCGCCACTCAATCGCCCGCGTATTTTCATTAATGGCATAAAAAGTCTTATCCCAACTGCCAAGATAAATAACACCATTGGAAATAGCGGGTGTCGCTTCAACATTGCCGCCGGTTTCAAAAGACCATTTTTTTTGCCCGGTATTTTGATCGATAGCATATAAGTGCTTATCGTTGCTACCCAGATAAACTGTGCCATTTGCTACTACAGGTGAAGAATAAGTTTTATCCGAAACACTGTATTTCCAGCTCAGGCGTTCCAGCCGAGTGGGTCCAGATTCGCTGTAGACGGCAGTGCGATTCACATCGCTGCGGAACATGCTGGTTTTGCCCGTGCCACAGGCAGTGAGTGTGATGCTTGATGCAACAATCGCTGCTAATATAACCTTGTTCAGTAAATGATTATTATTTTTTATGGACACGCTGACAACTCTCCGTCTTTCCTGTTATTTTTATTACCAAAGAATAGACCAGTTTTAAGACAAAATCCGTAACTTCTCAATAAGTCCGTGTAGTATATGGTGATAAGACTGTCGCTAGCATGAATGCTACCGTCAAGCCTACAGGGAAGTATTTACGGCGTGTCTCAGAACCATATACTACACGGACTTATGAGATGTTAGCAAACCATGGCTATGGCATTATCCAGCCTGGGTTTTTATCCACCCGTCGAAGCTGCAGCCCCTGCATTACACAATAATTCATAAGCAATGGTGTCGCTAAATTGCGCCACTTCATCAACGCTTAACTCTTTACCCCAAAGCACCACACGATCGCCGATACTGGCATCCAGATCGTTCAGGTCAATACACAGGCTATCCATTGATATACGTCCAAGTAATGCGCAACGCTGATTATTAAGCCACACCGGTGTGCCATTTCTGGCGTGGCGTGGATAACCATCGCCATAACCTGCCGCGACCACTCCCATAGTAATATCTTTATCAGCAGTATAGGTGCTGCCATAACCGATGGATTCACCGGCTTTAACCTTTTTTATGTCGATCAGTATTGACTCAAATTGCATCACTACCTGCAGGCCTAAATCAACAGCAGAGACATCAGCAAACGGTGACGAACCGTATAACATGATGCCGGGGCGAACTATTTCAAAATGACTTTTAGGCAGGCGCATTATGGCTGCAGAATTTGCCATACTGCAATCCACATCTATATCATTAGTTACATTAATAAAGCTTACTAACTGATTGTTATTTAATGAATTGGCAGAATCATCTGCATTCGCAAAATGACTCATCACAAATACATTTCTTACGTTTTTAGAATTTCGACATTGGCCAAAATAGCTATCCAATTCATCTGGAGAAATACCCAGACGATGCATTCCGGTATCAACTTTAATCCAGACATCTAGCGCTGATGAAAGTTTCTGTTTTAACAGCAGATCAAGCTGTCTATACTGATGCACCACGGTTGATAATTGTAATTTTGAGAAGTGCTCAAGCTCCATTGCATCACAAAAACCATGCAATACAAGGATGGGTTTGCTGCAGCCACCTGCTCTTAGCGCATAGGCCTCTTCAGGCATAGCAACAGCAAGCATATCGGCATCACTAAGTTGTTGTGCGACTGTCAGCAAACCATGCCCATAAGCATTGGCTTTTATCACCGCCATTATCTGGCACTCTGGCGCAAACTCGCGAACTTTGCACAGATTATGACTTAAGGCACTGAGATTTATTTTTACCCTGGCACGACGCCAATGCCCGGTCTTAGCAGAGGCAGGCGGCTCAATCATTTAAAGCCGCTCATTCAAAGCCATCATTGTTATACATTTCAGGAATGTAATTTTCAAATTTAGTGTATTTACCGAGAAAGGTTAGCAGTGATTTTCCGATAGGGCCATTACGTTGTTTAGCAATGATAATTTCAGCAACCCCTTTTTGCGGGCTATCTTCGTTATACACTTCGTCACGATAAATAAATACAATTAGATCCGCATCCTGCTCAATCGCCCCTGACTCACGAAGATCTGACATTATAGGACGTTTATCCGGACGTTGTTCCAGACTACGATTTAACTGAGATAAAGCAATGACCGGCACTTTTAGCTCCTTTGCCATGGCTTTTAAACTGCGTGAAATTTCAGAAAGCTCGGTTGCCCGATTTTCGCTGTTGCCATGTACCTGCATTAACTGTAAATAATCAATCACAATCAAACCCAGGCCATGCTGACGTTTTAAACGCCGCGCTCGCGCCCTGATTTCATTAGGCGATAAAGCCGGTGTATCGTCGATAAATATTTTGGCTTCAGACAGAATATGAATGGCCGAGGTAATACGCGCCCAGTCTTCATCGGTAAGATTACCGGTTCGAATATGGTGCTGATCAACCCGTCCCAGTGAAGAAATCATGCGCATTGCCAGTGAATCTCCTGGCATCTCCATGCTGAATACTGCCACCGGGAGTTTGTCGCCAATGGCCGCATTTTCCGCAATATTCATCGCAAAGGTAGTTTTGCCCATAGACGGGCGACCGGCGACAATCACCAGATCGGCTTCCTGCAAACCGGTGGTCATTTCATCAAACTTGTCAAAACCGGTGGAGACGCCGGTAATACCGCCATCACTATTAAAGAGATGATCAATTTTATCCACGGTTTTAGACAACAGGGCTTTCATGTCCTGAAAGCCCCCTTCACCACGCGCGCCCTGCTCAGCTATATGAAAAACTTTTTTCTCTGCATCATCCAGTAATTCTTTACTGTCACGTCCTTCAGGCGTATATCCACTACCACTTATATCTGTACCTACCGCGATGAGTTGACGCAATACCGATTTTTCACGCACAATATTGGCGTAAGCCACGATATTTGCCGCGCTGGGAGTATCTTTGGCAAGACGACCTAAATACAGCAGGCCACCCGCCTGTTCAAGCTGATCATTTTTCTGCAAGCACTGCGACAGCGTGACCGCATCAAAAGGTTCATTTCGCGATTCCAGTTCACGAATGGCAGTAAATAGCAGGCGATGATCAAAACGGTAAAAATCCTCGTCAACCAGCTTATCAGCGATATTTTCCCAGGCACGATTATCCAGCAACAAGCCACCAATCACTGCTTGCTCAGCTTCTATCGAGTGCGGTGGCACGCGCAAGTTGCTACTCTGCCCATCAAACAGAGGATCGGAGGTGGGAAAGGGTGCAGTTTCTGCCATAAATAGACCTGTAATAAACCTGTTGAATGTGGCTTTGATTATAAAGACAGCAGACGATTAACGAAAGCCATTTTTAGCAGAAAAATCTTTTTTGAACCGCAGAGACGCAGAGACGCAGAGTTTAAATGTTATTTACACCTGCTGCGTAACTAACATAAAAAAGTTTTCCTCTGCGTCTCTGTCCGTCCTTTGGTTCGTTAACGGTACATCCCTGTACCACTACTCCGTCCTTTGGTTCGTAAACAGCACATCCTTGTGCTACTACTGGTGAAAACAAAAAAGCCCGCAATAAGCAGGCCTTCTAGTATCAAATATTGGAAGAAATTAAGCGTCTTCTTCACCAATAATGGTGACTTTAGCAACTGCATCAACCTCAGCATGTAAATGCAGCGTAATTTCGTATTCACCGGCCTGACGAAGAGGACCATCTGGTAGACGTACTTCACGCTTTTCAACTTCCACGCCAGCTTCTGTAAGCGCACTGGCAATATCGGTATTACCAATTGAACCGAATAATTTGCCTTCAGTACCGGATTTAGCGGTAATCTCAATATTCAGCGTTTCAATGGTTTCACGGCGTTTTTCAGCGGAGGACACTGCCTCTGATGCCAGTTTTTCTAACTCGGCACGACGTGTTTCGATTTCTGCTTTGTTAGCTTCTGTAGCTACTTTCGCTTTACCCTGAGGCAATAGAAAGTTACGTGCAAAACCAGCTTTTACGTTAACCAGATCACCAATACCACCTAAACGATCAATTTTTTCAAATAAGATGACTTCCATCTTTCTAACCTCTGTTGTAGATTCTATATGTGTAAATTCTATGTAAATAAATTCTTTGTGTATAAATATATAAATTGTGCATGTGCTAGTTCTTTATATTTCAACTGATCTTCATGCACTTTTTGTTAATCGATGCCGTATATCCAGCCAGGGATCCGCCAAACTCGCTACAATCAGCAACAGTAGAAACTGCGGTATAAAAAACATAATTACATAAATAACCCATAACCAGGTTACACTCAACTGCCGTATATTTATTGCTGCATGTAATAATGACAGAGCCTGAATACCATACAGGACAAAAACTACCGTCACCATTGCAATAGCAAAAACACTGTTTGCCAGCATTGCAATTAACATGATGAGAACAGCAACTATCGCGGCAAGTTTTCCCATGTTTAAGCTCTGAAATTCTTCAGCAAAACCACCCGGGTTATAAAAAACTGCTTGCCACCAGCGGCCTAATAACAGGCTCAAGATGGTACCAAACATTATGCTGCCAGCAAATAATCCAGGCAAAAATGCAATTATCCAGTCTTGCGTCTGCTTTAATTCCGTCAGGCTAAATTGATCAGACTGCTGTGCTAATTCAGTCACCATGCGATCCAGTGGCTCACGCCAGAGTTCACCAAAATTCGGGAACAGCATATAAACCAGCACAATGGCTAACAAACTGATGGCAGTCAGCACCTGCAGGGTAAAGGCAAGTGACACGGTTTGTCGCAACATCATTGCCATCAGCCATGCCGGTAACCAGACTAACAAGACAAATATCACCGCCACCTGTGGCGTAGCAAAGATCATATATGAAATTATTGCAGCGCCCAGCGATGACAAAACAGTGGTTATCAAACCACTTTTCGGGCCATACACTAATGTCACCAATACAATCGCTGCCGCGCTAACCCATGCTGCTGGCGGTATCATCAGACCAAGAATTGCCATTGATGCGGCAACCAGGGCTGCCTGACTTTGGCCTTTTAATATAAATCTTGCCAGAAATAACACTTATCGTGACTTACTTATGACCATCCGTGTATGGGATAAGCGCAAGATAACGTGCAACTTTAACTGCTTTAGTTAATTTGCGCTGGTATTTTGCTTTGGTACCGGTAATACGAGCAGGTACAATTTTGCCACTTTCTGAAACAAAAGATTTAAGCAGTTCCAGGTCTTTGTAATCTACGTCAGTAATGCCTTCTGCAGTAAAACGACAATAACGTTTACGTCTAAAATTAGCTGCCATTTTCTTCCCCTACTCTGCAGACGCCGCTGGTGCAGCATCCGAATTATCATTATCTTTCACTTCTGCTTTTGCCGACCCTGCTTTTGTAGACTCGCTCTTAGCCGCCGATTCTGTACGCGCTGCTGCCGCTGTTTTCTCTTTCTGGGCTTTTGCTGCACGTTCTGCCGCTGATTTTTTATCCGCAGCATCTTCATCATTTTTTGCTTTTGCCAATGCTGACATATCAGTAACGGCTTCATCACGTTTAAGAATCAGGCTACGAATAACCGCATCGTTAAACCGAAAAGCGTTTTCAATTTCATCTCGCACAGCTTGATCACACTCAACGTTTAATAACACGTAGTGTGCTTTGTGAATTTTATTGATTGGGTAAGCTAACTGGCGGCGACCCCAGTCTTCTAAACGGTGCACTTTACCGCCATTGGATTCCACCGTTGCTTTGTAACGGTCGATCATTGCAGGTACTTGTTCGCTCTGGTCAGGATGCACCAGAAATACGATTTCGTAATGTCGCATGTTTTTCCTCTCGGTTAAAGCCCCCCATATTTTTTATGATGGAGCAAGGGATTGTATTCAAATTGTAGGGCGCGAATTATAGACTTAAGCGGGGCTTAAGTCTATAACAATGAAAAATGAAAAATGAAAAATGAAAAATATAACACAATCAATATCTTATAAACTATCTCACCGTTTAGCAAAGTTGTTTATTTTTCACTTTTCATTTTTCATTGCGGCGTTCTACGAACGCCGCCAGACGGTCTTCCCGTCCTTGTCTTCCAGCACAACACCCATGGCATCTAATTCATCACGTATGCGGTCAGCTTCTGTCCAATCTTTATTCTCTCTAGCTGTGTTTCTAGCTTCAATCATGGTTTCAATATTTTCGCCATTGTCACTTGTCCTTGCTCCGGCATGCAAAAACTGCTCAGCATCAGTTTCCAGTAACCCCAATACATTGGCCAGTGTTTTTAGCACTGAAGCCTTTTTAGCCGCAGCCTTTTCATCAACATCACGCAACCGGTTAACCTGATTCGCTAGATCAAACAATACGGCCAATGCTTCCGGTGTATTAAAATCATCGTCCATCGCCTGCTTAAATTTCTCTATCGCAGAATCACTCTCATCGACACTTGCGGGTATCTCAAGACCACGCAAGGTATTGTATAAACGTGATAAAGCGGTGCGTGCGTTATCGAGCAACTGGTCTGAATAATTTAACGGGCTGCGGTACTGGCTGGCGAGTACAAAATAACGAATTTCCTCACCTTTATATAACTTCAATATTTCACGCACAGTGAAAAAGTTATTTAACGACTTGGACATTTTTTCGTCATTGATGCGAACAAAACCATTGTGCATCCACAAATTAACAAAAGTTTCTCCGGTAGCTGCTTCTGACTGTGCTATTTCATTCTCATGGTGAGGGAACTGTAAATCCTGGCCACCGCCGTGAATATCAAAATGATTTCCCAGACAACAGGTTGACATAGCTGAGCATTCGATATGCCAGCCAGGGCGGCCTTTACCCCAGGGTGAATCCCAGGATGGTTCACCCGGTTTTGCGGCTTTCCACAGCACAAAATCCAGTGGGTCATGTTTGCGTTCATCAACCGCTACACGCTCTCCAGCACGTAAGTCGTCCAGTTTTTTGCCAGATAATTTACCGTAACCAGCAAAGGCACTGACATCGTAATAAACATCACCCTGATAATTATCGCGGCCTTCTTCTGCCTTGTTATCACCCTGGGTGGTGTAGGCATATCCTTTATCAATCAAGGTTTGTATCATGTCAACTATATCCGGCATGGACGCAGTCGCCCGCGGCTCTTCATCTGGCACTAACACGCCCAACTGCGCTGCATCTTCGTGCATTGCCTGTATAAAACGCTCGGTCAATGCAGAAAAATCTTCACCATTTTCATTGGCTCGATTGATAATCTTGTCATCTATATCGGTAATATTGCGCACATACGTTACCTCATAACCGCCATAACGAAGGTAACGTGTCACCGTATCAAATACCACTAGCACTCGAGCATGCCCCAGGTGGCATAAATCGTAAACCGTCATACCACAGACATACATTTTTATCTTACCGGGCGTGATTGGCTTGAAAACTTCTTTCTTTCTGGTCTGGCTGTTGTGTATCTTTAGCATAAGAGATATTACGGTGAATAAAATGATGGCGAATTTTAACGGAATATCGCACCGCCATCCATAGCTCCTTGCGCCAAAATGCAAACATGGCCGTCCTTCCTGGACATGCGCTGAAATTGTTCCAGACACAACCAGCATACGACCTACATGGACGTAGGAAGTGCGGAAAATGCAGGAGCATTTTTCAGTCACTCCATCCCTGGAGA
>JAFLJY010000131.1 GCA_022712755.1 Gammaproteobacteria bacterium | reverse complement strand
CCACAAAAAATGAACAAGCTTATGCAACGTGTCGAAAAGGAAAGTCAGCGACTGGATGAACTGGTAAGTGAGTTATTAACACTATCAAGACTGGAAGCCGAAGTAATCAATACCAGTGAAAACGATTATTTTGATATTAATGGCCTGATTAAATCCATCGCCAACGATGCCCAATTCGAAGCAGAGAATCAGAATAAGCAGGTAATATTTAACAACGATAAGGAAGTATTAATAAATGGCAACATGGAACTGTTACGCAGGGCAATTGAAAATATTATTCGCAATGCTATTTTTTATTCACCAGATATGGGTCAGGTGGAAATTAGCCTGACACATAAAAATAATCTTATAGAAATCAGCGTTTGTGATAATGGCAACGGTGTGGCGGAAGAAAAGCTATCTCAATTATTCTTACCGTTTGTACGCATCAGCAATAGCAAGCAGAATGTAAAGATTCCTGGTTATGGTTTAGGTTTGGCGATTGCACGCCGTGCGATTGAAATTCACCAGGGCAGTATCAACGCTTATAACCGTGAACAAGGCGGGCTTTGTATAGTAACGCACCTGCCGGTGTGAAAACATTGTTACATGAATCTTGAACAAGGTTCCGCCAATAAAACAGAAGCAGTCGGCACTGGGCCAGGGTCAGCTTAGTATGCAGATCAAGTGTGAAAATAATAAAACCTCATCATCTGGCACTTTGTACAGAAACACCTAAACCGTTGTTAAGACATAACTGGCAACATCCATCCCTTCAAAATTAAAGTTTCAGCAATAAGAGCCGAAACATAAACTGACATGTTGACGTAGACCGATCAGCCCGATCGGCTGTGGCTGATACTGCACACCCCATAAATTACTTAATAGAGAATTCATGATGATAATTAAAAATAGAGTATTCAGAAACCTGGTTCTACTAATGATTCTGCTTGCCTGTGCAACCCCGTCAGTTGCTGCCACCTATAAATTTGGTGCTGTACCGCAATTTGAAGCCAGACGCCTGCATCAGATATGGCAACCAATTCTTAATTACCTTGAAAAAGAAACCGGCCATCAATTTGAGATGGTAGGTTCACCGACAATACCGGCATTTGAGGCAGAGTTTCTCGATGGCACATTTGATTTTAGTTACATGAATCCTTATCACCTGATACTGGCATCCCAGCTACAGGGCTATGAACCAATCATCCGTGATAACGGAAGAAAACTTTTTGGCGTACTCACAGTTAAGAAAGATAGTGGTATAAATAACGTCAAAGACCTCGACGGCAAAATTCTTGCTTTTCCAGCACCCAACGCCCTGGGTGCATCACTCCAGATGCGTCAGGAACTCACGGATAAATTCGGACTCACTTTTTCCTCACGTTATGTCAAAACCCATGACTCGGTTTACTTAAATGTATTACTTGGTGAGGCAGCGGCTGGTGGTGGCGTACAAAAAACACTCAATCGTCAGCAAGAAAAAATTAAAAATCACCTGACAGTAATACATAAGACAACACCCGTAGCACCGCATCCCATTGCTGCTCATCCGCGTGTGCCACAAGATGTTGTAAATAAGGTAAAACAGGCCTTACTAAAGCTGGGGCAATCTGATGAGGGTCGAAATATTTTAGCCAGAGTACCCATGAAAAAAGTTGGACCGGCATCACTGGATGATTATGTGATTCTGAAAACGATGGGGCTGGAGCGTTTTTACGTAAAGAGCAACTAACCAGGATTTTCCTATGAAATATCCGGGCTAACAAGACTGAAAGTCTTATCGCATGAATATAAGAATTAAATTAATGCTGCCTATGCTGGTGACAGTCTTTTCTTTTCTGGCGTTAATATTGTTAATCTGGATGCCCGCTGAGTTAAACAAAGCGAAAGAAAATTATGAGCATCAACAACTATTGATTCTAACTGCCATGGAGTCAGAGATTCTGAGAGATGTACTGGCACGTGATTATGCGGCTTTATATTCATCAATTGATGCACAGATGGATTGGCAAAAAGAAAACTGGAAACACTTCACTCTACACCTGGCAAATGGTCGTCAGCTTTATCCGCTTTTCCCTCCGGAAGAATCCTTTGTCAGTGAAAATAAAGTTGTGTTGCAGCAGGACATTATAATGGGCGGCAAGGTTATCGCGAAAATATTCCTGGCCTCGGACTGGAGCAAGCTCAAACAGCAAACACAGAGCAGTATTTACCAACTTGTTTGGTATCTTTTTTTGGTGTTTTTGATTTTCATTTCTGTTGCTTATATATCAAATGAACGTTTTATACGCCGCCCACTATTACTTTTGACTCGCAGCGCAAAAGAAATTGCTCGCGGAAATTACCAGGTAAGTTTGCCGAAACAAAAAAACGATGAGATTGGTTCCCTGACAAACATGTTTGAAACCATGAGCAACAATCTCGAACACAGCCGGCTTGAATTACAAACTGTTGTAAACCTGGCTAACGACAGGGAACAATATCAACGCTCAGTCTTCGAATCAATGGCAGAAGGACTTATAACGGTTGATGAGTCTGGTTTTATCATTAGCGCCAACCCGGCTGCTGAAGAAATTTTCGGTTACAACAAAGGTGGCCTTTTCAAAAAACATATCAACCAGTTGATGCCGGAACGGTATAGATCTCAACATAACCATAACTTGAAAATACCTTTATCCAACCAACAGCAAACCACAAACATCATGGGTAGCATACGTCAACTGTACGGCTTAAAAAAGGATGGCAGTGAAATTTCAATCGAGATTATTGTCTCGCAGATGAAAACAACAGACAAAAAACATAATTTTAACACCATTATTCGTGATATTACCGAACGTGAAAGAGCAGAAAAAGCACTGGTAAAAGCCAGGAAGAAAGCGGAACAGGCCGATGAAGCCAAGAGCCTTTTCCTCGCCAATATGAGCCACGAAATTCGCACCCCTATGAACGCTATCATCGGTATGTCATATCTTGCATTGCAAACAAATCTTAATAGCAAGCAACGTAACTATGTCGACAAGGTGCATCGTTCAGCCGAATCTCTGCTGGGAATAATTAATGACATTCTGGATTTCTCCAAGGTGGAGGCTGGAAAGATGGTAATTGAATCAGAACCTTTCTGGATAGAAGATGTACTGGAGAACCTGGCAGGCATGATAGGACTCAAGGCAGAGGAGAAAAATCTGGAACTGATTTATGATATTACACCAGAGGTGCCACATCATTTGATCGGTGATGCACTGAGATTGACTCAGGTGCTGATAAACCTCTGCAACAATGCTATCAAGTTCACCCAAAAGGGCGAAATCATTATCCGAATCCAGCTAAAGCAAAAAAAACAGAACAGGGTCAACCTGCTTTTTGCCGTTGAAGATACGGGTATTGGTATAGAAAAAGAAAAACTGGCAACGCTGTTTGACTCATTCACCCAGGCCGAAACCTCAACCACCCGCAAATATGGTGGCTCCGGGTTAGGGCTAGC
The DNA here is from genome assembly GCA_022712755.1 of Gammaproteobacteria bacterium. GTDB lineage: Bacteria > Pseudomonadota > Gammaproteobacteria > SZUA-229 > SZUA-229. Next base: position 1,796 of record JAFLJY010000131.1, on the reverse strand, counting down.
CATTTCAAAAAAGATTGTTGAACTAATGGATGGTGAAATATGGGTAGAAAGTGAACTCGGAAAAGGCAGTACTTTTTATTTTAATATGGAAATAGCTCAGGGCGACGAAAAAGAAAGAGCTTTTCCACTGGAAAAAACCATTAAAGGCAGATATGTTCTGGTCATTGATGACAGCAACACTTCACGCGAAATCATGAAAGCAATGCTGGAACAGCTCGGTTTTGTGGTGGACCTGGCCTCAGATCCAGGACAGGCAGAAAATATTCTGTATACGGGAAAAACATACGATTTCGTTTTTATTGACTGGAAAATGCCAGCAATGGATGGCATACGATGCGCTCAACATTTAATAAACAGATATAACGTGCCTTTGTCCTCTATCATTATGATGACAGCATTCGGCAGAGAAAGTCTGCTTGAAAAACTGAATGAAGCAGGCCTGAAAATAAAAAGTCTAGTCACAAAACCAGTGACATTTTCATCATTAATAGATGGCATTGTAACAATAAGCGGGGGTTCAACTACACGGAAAGAAAATACTGCTTCGACACGGCAAAAACAGTATAGAGAAAAACTGGAGGGTTTATCTGGTGCTCACCTGCTACTGGTTGAGGACAATGAGTTTAATCAGGAACTCGCTTTCGAACTGTTAACCGCGCAAGGTTTAAGTATCGAGGTCGCTAATGATGGCATTGAAGCACTGGAGATGATTAAACAATCGACATACGATGGCATATTAATGGATTGCCAGATGCCAAATATGGATGGTTACGAAGCAACCCGAGAAATCCGAAAGCAAACCATTTATAAAAATCTACCGATTATTGCTATGACGGCCAATGTCACAAAAGGTGATATTGAAAATGCAATGCAGGCAGGAATGAATGATTGCATTAGCAAACCAATCAATGTAAAGGACATGTTTACCACCATAGCAAAATGGATCGTTCCCTCCAATCCAGAAAAACCACCAGTCCTGTCATCTGTTGCCCCTGATTCTGCAGAAAATAATTTTCCTGAATTACAATATATTGACACAAAAAAAGGACTGGCCTGTGTTGATGGAAAAAAACAGACCTACCAGCGTTTACTGAAAAAGTTCATCAAAAACCAGAGCCATGCTATAGAGAAACTGCGGGCGGCATTATCCAGTAATAATAAAAAGAAGGCTATACGCATAGCGCACACTCTAAAAGGCGTTGCTGGCAGCATTGGTGCCAGTTATTTACAGAAATCAGCTACTGTCATTGAATCAAATCTGCAATCCAGCACAACTGAAAATGAACTGAACGATAGTCTTGATAAGACTGCCATTGATCTTTCTGATGTTTTAACTGATCTGGCGACATTACAGACGGAAAATATAAAATGTGTGGAAACACCGGCAAAAAATACCACAAACATCGAATCAAGTCTGGCAGAAATTCGTGAACGCTTATCGCTCTATGATGTTGAAGCAGAAGAACTACTGGAGGCGCTATGTCAGAGTGTCGCTGAAAAAGAAATGCTGACTCGATTAAAAAAAGCACGTGACCTTGTTAGCCAGTATCAATATGAAGATGCACTGATGCTGCTGACTGATGCTGCGTAAATTATAACAACACACCTTTCACTAATTATTTTTACCGGTAAAAACAGGAGCAGGTATTGATATGAATAAAGAACCAGAAAAAGAAGTGATACTTATTGTTGATGATACACCCGAAAATCTGGATGTACTTAAAGGAATCTTGATGCCAACCTATATGGTCAAGGCTGCAACCGATGGTGAACTGGCGTTAAAGATTGCACAGACA
>JAFLJY010000130.1 GCA_022712755.1 Gammaproteobacteria bacterium | reverse complement strand
AGAAAAACATTTTAATGTAGGGCAGGCATTGCCCGACCTACGTTGTTACAAACATAGATTTGTTTTTCTCTGCGCCTCTGCGTCTCTGCGGTGAAATGTTTTTGATTTTTAAATGTCCGCTAATGACCGAACTCAGTCATTAGTTTATTGAGAAAATCTAACACGCTTTATCAGGTTAAGCCTGAATTACGAACAAGTCAGTCTACAGCGAGGATGCTGTAATCTCGCCTGCATAGATATGTTTACACTCCCTTTACGGCGGGTTTTAGTTGTAGTTTATAGTAGCCAATTTCTCATTGGCTATTACTTCATCAACAACCAATCTATAGTAATTCATTACTTTTGCAACAACGGGTTTGTATGCGGGATATCGATCTAAATAAGGTAATAACATAGTGATATGTTCTAACGCTTCGGTAAGATACACAAGCTCATATTCATCAACTGCATTACCGTGAACCAGCTTTAATTTAATTCCTACTATTCTTGGCAAATGCATTTTTTCAAAACTGTGAAAAAAAGCTAAAATAATAGCAACCTCTTTCATTTTATTATTCACTATAATTTACTCCACGTTATTAGTTAGCAGACAAACTGCAGGTTGCGTTGAGTTCGCTAACCCCAGCATGTTATGCGCAACAATCTGTTGGGGTTTGTGCCTCACCCCAACCTGTACATTAACCAACATTCTGTGCATACACGCCAACCGCATGGCGACCCTTATTGATTGAGCCCGCCTGGTCTCTTATTTTATCCCTGACTTTTGCGGTGATGGCTTCCAGCTCTTTATTTATAGTGAGAATTTGTAGTATTATTTCGTTATTTTGTTCTTTTTCGATTTTTGTAAATGGTAGTGAAAATATTTTTTTTAACATATCGCTACGTTGTTTTTCAATGGCAATAACATTTTCCCAGTTACTTAGCTTTGCTTCACTTAGCATACTCTCACTGCATTCAAAAACATCAGTTAATTCTTTGCTTTTAAAATCCAAAACGTAACACCTCTAACTTAAACAATATTTGCCAGGCAAGATTTGCCAATCAAGGTTTGCCAATCCTGATTTGCCAATAGATTGCAGTAGAAAAACTTTCAATGTTGTCAGCAGGGTTATATTATTTACTATAAACCTAATATTAACGTTTTTATTTATTTCTAATGTCATCGGGTATAGCATCCCAACCTGATTTGATTTCTTTTAGCAAACTGGAGACTTCATCCAGAATGTTCTCATCGTTTTTGAAATTTGCGACTAATAACTGGCGTTCCATATAATCGTATAATTGATCAAGATTTTCTGCCAGGTCACCACCTGCCTCTTTGTTTAAACTGGATCGCAAGCCACCTATTATTGCTATTATTTGCCCAATCACTTCGCCCTTTTTTGCAAAGTCATTACGTTTAATTAAATATCTTGCAGCCGCTATTTTTTCCAGCGCGCCTTCCAGTAACATCTGTACAAGCCTGTGTGGGCTTGCATCAGTTATGCCAGAATATTTATTCACTTGCGCATATGACTCTATACTTTTTCTTGCTATTGTTTGCACTTTTAGTCTCCTGTGTTTACATACCTATAATATCGACAATACCCACTTTTCCTTTATAGAAAGGTTAAAGTTTTTTCATTTTTTATTATTTATTAAGCCTCAGATCTGGCAACTGAGCAAGCTGAGAAGTCAGAAATTGACTGGTACCTTGAAATTGTGACACCAGTATATCCAGCGCGGCAAACTGTGAGCGATAACGTGCTTCTACAATGTCGAGATTACGTTCAATGGAAATCCTTCGATCAGATATATCATCAATTCGCTGCGTTAAACCGTCTGTTCGTGAACTTATAAAGCCAGTGCTGCCAACCCAGTTTTCTGCAAGTGATGCCAGGCGGTTAGCAAATCCATCACCTTCTGCGGCAAATAATTGGGCAACATTTGTGTAGCCTGTCTCAAGTGCGGTTGTTAACGTGTCTGCGTCCAGCGACATAACGCCAGCTTTGTCAATACTAAGCCCGACCTCTGAAAGTGTATTTAAGGTTCCGCTTGACGCTGTACTATTTAATATGTTTTTTACCTGGTTTTCGATTGAAAGCAGTAAACTATCAGTGCCTAAAATGCCAGAACGCTGACTTTTAACTGATGATATTAATTCGTTATAGGCATTGGCAAAGGATTTAACCAGCCCTTCTGTTGCGCTGGTATCTCGTGAAACTGAAAGTTTTGTTATGGTGCCTGTTTCTGCCCCATTCAACTGGAAGCTTACTCCCGATATCACATCACTTATAGAGTTACTCGGGCGGGTAATGGTAAAACCATCAACAATAAATTCAGCATTTAGAAGATTGGTATCGCCACCAATATTATTCAGTGTTTGCATACCAAATGATGCGCCGTTAATTGCACCGCCGTAAGACAATGTTAGAGCATTATCGGCTCCTAAATCTTGTGCAGTAAAAACCAATTTTTGAATATCGTTATCACCATTAATAACAACCGCTGCAACGCCGGGATTATTTTCATCTGCATTGATAACATCACGAATCTCAGACAGTGTTTGTGCAGTGCTTAAATCAATGGTGATCACATTAGTTATATCATTGCCTACCTGTATGCTAAGGGAATCACCGGCTGCACCACCAAAAGTAGCTGTTGATAAAATCTCATTTGATGACATTTTATGGTGCTCAGCCAGACGGGTTACTTCAACATTAAAACTACCCAGCGCTGGGTTATCTGTGGAGCTGATGTCGATAAGTTCGGTATTTGCACTGCTGGTTTTAAATTTATCCAGTGCGGTAAGACTATTAAGATTTTCCATTGAAGCCTGAAAAGAGGAAACACTGGATATGAGTTCGCCGTAGGCGCTGATTTGCGTGGTATAGAGTTGTTGCTTGCTTTGCAGGATTTGTAATGGTCGTCTTTCTACTGCCATCAAACCATCAATAATGCTTGATACATCAAGTCCTGAACCAACACCTGCTGAAGAAATTGTTGCCATGACCCTACTCCACACGCTCTATCTCAGATTAAACATAATCTGTTTTATCGAGGTTAAATTTTTGTTATTAATTAATTATAAATTCTTGATTAATTAACTAACAATTAACTATTAATTCAACGTTGCAAGTTCAATGCCAAATCACACAAACTTGTTGAAAAGTTCAAGTTCATCGCCTTCATTGAGCTTGCGAGCAAAGTTAAGGGCTTCCTCGTTCGGGATTTGTCTAATGACTTCCTGGGTGTCACTATCACGCACGGTTATGACGGTACGGCCACTTTGATCATCGATACTGAATTCAAGTTGCCGCTTAACCATTTGCACATGCTCATTCATTGCTTGCACGGCTTGTTCAATGTTTTCTGCAACAGGTTCAGTTCCAGCGTCCAATTCGGTTGCTTTATGACTGTCTTGCGGCAATTTTTTACCATCTTGCGGCAATGTTTGAACCGCCGCTACTGCATTGACCTTATCAACAACAGGTGGCGATTGCGTAAAAGCAGTTGCGGATGTGTCTTGTGTGTATGTAATGGATACCATAGCGTTATCCTCAAAATATTAAACGCCCGGAGTTAACTATTAACCCCGGACGACTTTAATACACCTGAGTCATTATTGAAGCAGTGACAACACTGCCTGTGGAGCCGAGTTAGCCTGTGAAAGCATGGCTATACCCGCCTGTTGCATAATCTGATTTCTGGTCAGATTCGCGGTTTCAGCAGCAAAGTCAGTATCCTGAACACGTGATCGTGCGGCAGACACATTCTCAGAGATATTTGACAGGTTAGAAATGGTGAATTCCAGACGGTTCTGAATGGCACCCAGATCTGCACGGCTGTCAGAAACATTACGCAAGGCCTGGTCAATCACTTCCAGTGCATTGTTTGAACCCGCGCGTGTTGAAACATCCACATCAGCAACGCTTGATAGCGTACCGGCAAGACTGGTAGCGCTATGGAAAGTAGCTACAAGCCCAGTCATATTATAGGCTGCTGCGCTACTAAAACTCACCTGACCACCAATTGATACAGTATCTGTATTAGCACCAGTAGTTGAATTGTTGCTTAAGGTTGTAGCCGTTGTAAACGTGTCAGCCGTAGCACCAACCAGGAACACAGCCTCATCATCTGTACCAGTAGACACATCAGTAATATTGATATTGTGTCCATCAGCATTACTTAGAGTAAGTGCTCCCGAAGCATTATTAAGTGAAGCACTAATGCCCGTTCTATTGCTTTCAGCGTTAATGGCATCACGCAGACCACTGTAATCAGTTGTATCTGTTACCGTATGAGAAATAGTTACCGCAGTACCCTGTACAGCGCCTGAACCATCTACTGATGATAAGTTGAATGTTACCGTTTCAGCGGCTGTAACACCGCCACCAAATTGAATATCAGCAGAGGTGGATGCGGTCGCGGTTACGCCGGTGGTATTACTCACTGCCTGGAATTTTGCAGCAATTTCAGCTGCAGTGGCATCACCCGCATAAGTGACATCAGATGTTGCGGCACCTGCTACGGTTAGAGTATCACCCACAACATTATTGGTATCTGTATCTGCTGCCGCAGAAATTGCACCTACGTTTAATAGGCTGTTAGACTGATGTGCCCCCATCGAACTTGCTGAAAAATTACCCAATGTAACGGAAATCGTCTCATTGGCATTTGCACCCACCTGGAACTGCTTGCCGGTAAAGGTACCATCCAGAATATTATTGCCATTAAAGGTGGTCTGACTTGAAATACGATTCAACTCAGATGACATCTGGGTAATTTCTTTTTGAATGTTAACCCGGTCTGCACCACTGTTAGAGTCATTGGCAGACTGAACCGCCAGTTCGCGCATACGTTGTAAAATATCGGTTGAAGACTGCATTGCACCTTCAGCGGTTTGTGACAGTGAAACCGCATCGTTAGCATTTCGCACTGCCTGATTCAGACCACGAATTTGTGAGGTCATGCGATCGACAATGCCTAAACCAGCAGCGTCATCTTTTGCGCTATTGATACGCAAACCGGTAGAAAGACGTTGTATTGAGGTTTCCAGACCGACGTTTGTGTTACTCAAGTTACGTTGTGCATTGAGTGAACTTACATTTGTGTTAATGACAAGAGCCATGATTATTCTCCAGTATTTGTACCGCCCCGAGTTAATCTCGTCGAGCAGTACTTTAATATTTAGCAGATATATGTAATTGTTGCATATTCACTGCTTCCAACCATTTATTCGACCGGAGAAAAAATAACTTTAGGCTTTTGTTAAAACAAATTATTATTATTGTAAGTAATTGAATTTTTATCGTTCCCACGCTCTGCGTGGTAACGCATACTGAGGCTTACGGCAATCATGGTACGCATTCCCACGCAGGAGCGTGGGAACGAGGCTATCCCGCGCTACGCACTGAACCTCGTTACCACGCACTGCGTGGTAATGCAGTCACTAACGCACCAGCGTTACAACAACTTACCAATTTGTATTAACCTTAACCAGACCCTTGATACCTAAATAATTTCTGGCACTGGAATACCGCCAGTGTTCTGCTTTGTCAATATAACCTCGTTTCACAGGATTATGGTGAATATAGTTTACTTTCTGCTCCATCATTTCCCTGTTTTGTATCTGTTTGGGATGCGAACCCTCTTCCCACAACTGGTATTCTCTATCTCGCTTGTGCGCTTTTTTGTGGAATGCTAATTGTTTTAACACATGGTTTGAATGCTGAGTCTTTAGCGTGTCGATGATTTGTCTGGCGGTATAGCTTTTAAATGCTGCTATTTCTCTATTCAAGTGGCTAGATTGAGCGATTAGATGTATGTGATTTTCTAGAATGACATAGGCGTAAACGGTAAAATCACCCTGTTTTTGTCGGTACTCTAATGAGTCGAAAATAATGTCTGTTGTAATGGGACGGGTAAATACAGGGATCCAATTGTTAATGGTTAGCGTTAAAAAATAGGGGTGTTGTGTTTCGAATATTTTGTAACGGCTGCGTCCCATGCTCATTCTCAGTGTTATTATTGTGGCAGACTATTGTGCCAGTATTTATGTTTAGGCTCTGGTTTTTCTGATGTAACGCTGGTGCGTTAGTTACTGCGTTACCACGCAGTGCGTGGTAACGAGGTTAACCACCATGGTATGAGTGTATCTTGTAATGTAGGTTGGCGCTGAGGCACGAAGCCCAACAGGCTAGCTGATTCCGGCTCCATTGTTGGGTTTCGTGCCTCAGCGCCAACCTACGAGGAATCTGCTTTTATGACCATCTTTTTTGCTTAAGTAAGTGCCATTCGACTTTAGCCCCGTTGTGGGCGGGACTAATAATTATTACCTCAGTCCCACTTCCCGACTACTTTATGGTTATTAATCCGGGTTGCCGATATTTGTAAAATATCGAGACCAGCAACATCATCTTTTGCACTGTAAATACGCAGGCCGGATGACAGGCGTTGCAATGATGTGGCAAGTTTATTTGATGGGGCGTTTATAGTACGTTGTGCATTCAGTGAGGTAACATTTGTATTGGCTATTAAAGCCATGATTGTTCTCCAATAACTAGCAGATATACTTCCAGTGTGGTGTATTTACTGCTTCTGTTATCTTTAACGACCGTAAGCTGAAAAACTTTGATGGTTTTTTAATTATTTTAAGTATGTAGCCTGAGTGAGTTTACATATTTCCCATGCTCTGCGTTCCTTCACGCAGAGCGTGGGAACGATAAAACAGTTGCTTTCTGAGGTTTGCAACACATCCCAGACTACGCTCCATTTACAAATTCGTTACCTCCTTTATGTTTGTCTGTGCAAATTTTCCAGGTTGGCAAGTTTTACTTTAAGTACACATTGATAATGAGTTAAGGCAATTCCAGGATTTCCTGCCTGTAAATTTAATCTTGCCAGCTCGCGGTGTGCATCATTATCATTTTCATCAATATCTAAAATACCGATGTATTGCAACATGGCTTCATCATAACGAGACATTCTTGAATATACCCGGGCGAGATTTTTGTTTACCGCCAGGTGCTGTGGATCTATTTCAACGGCAGCATTTAATAACTCTGTAGCGACAGTTAACATGCCCACTTTCATTGCAATGACAGCTAACGCATTGAGAGCCAGAATATTTTTTGGCTGTTGTTGCAGAACTTCCTGGTATAAACAATTTGCCTGTTGCAACTGGTTTTGCTCAAAATAGTGTTGTGCTTTAACCATTAATCTGGCGACACAGTTGTTCTGTGTCTTTTTATTTTGATGTGCATCTGATTTTTTGTGTGCATTTTTCATCATGTCATCCTTTGCTGTCAAATTAGTACAGCCTGTTGTTTTCTCATTTTCTGTGGCTTGAGCATGTAGGTTGGGGTGAATGTTTTTTATGATGCCCAACAAACTTTTTCAGCCTCTACTTCATCCTTTTGTTCGCCTGCCTGCTGCAGGCAGGTAAATAGCTCGTCCAGTGTCACTACTGTTGGGGTTCGTGCCTCACCCCAACCTACGAATCAATTCGTCATTCCATCCTCTCCGTCCTTTGGTTCGTTAATCGCACCGCCTTCCTGGCTCATTGCGAAATACAGTCCATCCATGGACATAACAGCACATCCATGTGCTACTGCTGGTTCGTGAACAGTGCATCCCTGCACCACTACTCGTGCATGTAATTAATTAAAGATAGTTAAACAAAGATAACCCTTTAAGTTGTACAAAAGTTTGTTGCGATGCCTGTAGTGCCAATAATTGTTGTTCAAAACGGCTAACAGCTCCGGCATAGTCAAGGTCTTGCAGATTCGAGCGATTCTCCTGTAATAAAAGTGTGAAACTGGCATTGGCATTTCTTTGCCCTTCAATTGTATTCATCCGTGCGCCGATGGATGCGCGTGTGTCTGACACCACATTAAGTGCAAAATCAAGGCGTGTTAGCGTCGTGCCAGTCGGCGTGTTTGCTTCAAGGTCATTGGCAAAATCATTAAGCACAGCAAACATGCTGTTTTTGCCACCTGCTCCATCATCAACTTGCATAAATACATCAGCACCTGAGTCGCCAATGACAACTTGCCGACTGCTACCTATTTGTAGACTGCGCTGACCCTGATCACCGGCATAAGTAACGTTACCTGAACCATCATCTGTAAACGGTTTGGTATCGGTTTTAAAACCCGAAAACAGATACTCGCCATTTGCGTCTGTGCTGTTTGAAAGTTGCATCAGTGCACCAAGATTTTCTCTCACTTCTTTTGCTATTAATTTTCGATCACTGGCCGTGTTTGTGTCATTATTTGCCTGTACTGAAAGTTCTCTGACACGCTGCAATATATTGCCCACCTCTGTTAGTGCCGTTTCTTCAAGGGCTAAACGTGTTTCGGCAAAATCTGCATTGCGCTGGAACTGATCGGTGGTGTCTATAACCTGGTTGAGATCTAATATGCGAGTAGCGGCAGCGGGGTCATCACTGGGGGTCAAAACACGCTTTCCCGTTGCAAGCTGCTCCTGCGTTTTTGCCAGTTCCGTCTGGTTATTTAACATGGTGGTGACCGATTGCTGAAAGAGTTGTGCTGTGGATATGCGCATGTTTTATCGCCTCGTGACACTAAGCAAGGTGTCAAATAAAGAATTAGCCACAGATACAACTTGTGCCGCTGCCTGGTATGCCTGTTGATAGCGAATTAAGTTCGCCGCTTCTTCATCCAGATTTACGCCAGACACGGATTCACGTGTTGCTATTGACTGATCCAGCACCCGACTTTGTGCCATCAGATTAAGTTCGGCCTGTTTTGTGCCGGTACCGACATCGGCTACCAATGCGCTATAACTGCTGTTTATACTGGCGGTGCCATTCGCCATTAATTTATTGTTGGCTAATGCCGACATCAGCAAGGCATTTCGATTATCGCCAACACCACCTGTGTTGTATTCAGTTGTAAACTCATCACCTGCTACTGGCGATCCCGTTATTTGCAGTCGATAACCATGATCGAGTCCGCCTGCTGTGGGAAAAACTTCACCACCTGTTGCCGGATTGTAGGTTAAACCTGCTTCCAGTAATACCGGCGCAGCCGGGTTACTATTGTTATATAAATCGTAACTGTTAGTAGCGGTAAATCGCACTAGCACCGGGGGTGATAACTGACCGGATGTGCCTTGAAACACCGGGTTGTTGATGTCGCTGACCACACCGGCAGAAATTTCGCCACTGCCGGTATTGTTCACTGAGACTATACTGCGTATTGGTGCGGCGGCGGCAATTTCCCGGTTATTGGCTAATACCATTTTTATGTCCGATGCGCCCGTTCGTGTTGGACGAATGAGGTAGCTATCTCCATTTACCGGCGCGGCAGTAATTTCAAAACGTAAACCATCTGCAATAAATGGATCACCTGCGGTGCCAGAACCTGCCATCGCTACCACCTGGTTGCTATCATTTTGCGTTAATTGCCAGGCTCCAGCATTAAAACGCATGGTGTAATCTTTATTAGTAAGTTGTGAGGCATCGTCAAATGAAACAGCAACCTTGCCCGGAGCACCAGCAAGTGTAAGCGTGGATGGCTGTGTCACATTAAAAAATTCATTACCCAGTACACCGTCAAGGTTCATTCCCTGATTTTGCTGGCTATTAACAAAATGGCCAATACTGATTGCGGTTAAACCCAGACTGTTTGTTGCTGGATCAAGCATTTGTTCTCGAAAGCTGACTACGCCACCCAGTTGCCCGCCGGTAAGTTGATCGGTAACGGGCACCAATACGCCACCATTGCCTCTAATTGCGATACCCAGTTGATTGGCATCACCGGCTTCTACAAAGACCTCAAGTGTTGTTGCTTTGTTTCCCACCACTAACATCTGCCCGCTACCGGCCATGACATTTAACGAACCATCTTCCTGTTGTACGGTTGTGACGGATACTATCGCTGATAGCTCTTTAATTAATACTTCACGTTGATCCAGTAAATCATTGGCGGGTCGACCGCCCGAGCGACCTTGTGCGATAACGATTGATTCATTTACATTTGCGATGGCATCACTCAAACGATTTATTTCAGTGACACTGCTCCTGATATTACTGTTTACCTGACCACGCACACTGTCTAACCAGCCAGCTAATTGATTAAACTGCCCGGCCATATTTGACGCTTCATTGAGCAACACTTCGCGTGCTGTGCTGTCTGCAGGTGAAGCTGCCACATCACCCATGGCATTAAAAAATCGTTGCATTGAGTTTGATATGCCTGCGTCCGGATCGGCCAATACATTATCCAGTTGTGATGCCAATGTATGAAAGGCCTGGAACTCTGCCACTGATGATGTGCTATTGCGCACACCAAGCTCGGCAAAGGCGTTAAACGAACGTGTAATACTGTTGGTTTGTACGCCAGTGCCTACCACAGCTGACCCTATTGTCCGTGGTGTACGGCTTACCAGATCTACCGATTGACGGCTGTAGCCTTCGGTATTCACATTGGCGATATTATGCCCGATGGTATTCAGAGAACGTTGAAACGCCAGTAACCCGGAAGTGCCTATGCCCAATAAATCACTCATTTAGATTACTCCTGCTCACTACTGTGTCTATTTAGGATTGACGATGTTGAGCGTTCAATTTGCTGACGAACTAAGTCGGCATTGCTGATATTAGCGTTAATGTTGCTTAAGGTTGCTATATTGTTTATATCTGAAACTTGTACATCAGGTTTTCCGATAAGTTGTTTTTCAAGCATTTTTGCAATACCGATGCCTTCACCATTATTAGAAAGATCAAGCGCAATTTGCTTGTCAAACATTTCCTGATAAAACTTGGTCTGGTCTGACTCAGCTGACTCACCAGTGACGGTTGCATCGCGCATTGTTTTGAGCATCATTTGTAAAAACAAAGACTCAAATTGTTTAGCAACTTCTTTACTTGCTGCTTCTGACTGACCAGCCGCTTTCGCACGCAGTTTTGCCAGACCACTAAAGTCTGTGTATAAACCCGCATCAGAGACATTATGTGTAGCGTTCATTAGATCACCAGTAATTCTGCACGTAATGCACCGGCCATTTTTAACGCTTCGAGAATGGCAACCAGATCCGCTGGTCCTGCGCCAACCTGATTGACTGCCCGCACAATATCATTTAAATCTACACCGGGATCGAACAGAAACATGCGGCTATCATCAACGGATACATCTATTTGTGAATCAGCAATGACTTCTGTGGTGCCACCGGGTGAAAAAGAATTTGGTTGACTAACGCCTGCACCTTCCTGAATGGTCACCACTAGATTGCCATGTGATACTGCAGCTGCTGATACACGAACCGCACTACTGATAACCACCGTGCCCGTTCTTGCATTAATAATAACGCGCGCAGCTGATTCTCCGGGCTGGACATCAATATTCTCAAGCATGGATAGAAAGGCAATTTTGCCCGATTCTGTTGCTGGTGCCATAACTTCAACCGAGATGGGGTCTACTGCTTTGGCTGTGCCCCCACCAAAAGTATTATTAATGGCATCAGACATTCTACTTGCGGTTGTAAAGTCTGCAGTAAATAGATTAAGCACCAGTTTGTTGCTGTGACCTAATGAATTCTTAATGGTACGTTCGACAATGGCACCTTTTGGTAGCCTGCCGACACTGGGAACATTGATGGTGATTTTGGAACCATCTGCACCTTCTATACCTAAACCACCCACCAGCAAGTTACCCTGGGCGACAGCATAAACTTTTCCGTCAGCGCCTTTTAGTGGTGACATTAGTAAGGTGCCACCGCGTAAACTTTTGGCATTGCCAACCGATGAGGCGGTAACATCAATTCTTTGTCCCTTCTTGATAAACGGTGGCAGTGTTGCATGTAACATGACGGCAGCGATATTTTTTGGCTGTGGTTTTACGCCCGGTGGAATCACAATACCTAATTGCGACAGCATGTTTTTTAGGCTTTGTGCAGTATAGGTAACTTGCCCTACTTTATCACCGCTACCATCAAGCCCCACTACCAGGCCATAACCGATTAGCTGGTTATCACGCATACCCTGAACCATGGCTATGTCTTTGATGCGTTCTGCATAGACTGTTGATACCTGTAGCTGAATAACAATAAGCAGGCAAATTAATTTATACAGTTTATTAAGTGATAATAACTTCATTAGAATGGCATCCACTCACTATTAAAGAATTTTGTTAGCCAGCCCTGTTTATTTGCATTGGCAAGCGCACCCTCACCACTGTATTGTATTTCTGCATTGGCAATACGTTCTGATGAAATGGTATTGTCAGGGCTAATATCACTGGGGCGTACAATACCGCGTAGGCGTATGTATTCTTCTCCCTCGTTAATGTGTATCCATTTTTCACCCTGTACCACTAAATTACCGTTTACCAGTACTTCAACTACAGTAACGGTAATGCTACCGGTGAGAGAATTGCTTTGGTTACTTTCACCCTCACCTGCAAAATCATAGGCTGAGGAAAGTTTTGTCGCTGCAATATCTCGATTATTTGATGTAACAGGTTTTCCTAAAAAGGTTGTTGCTGAAAGTTCTATGTCTGTAGACTTTTTAGTGTCTGTATCTGATTTTTTCTTGGCATCTGTTTTTACTTCTAATGAAACTGTTAACATATCACCCACTCGTCTTGGCTTTATGTCTTCCATTAACAACCAGGCTGAAGCGGTTTGATAGATAGAATCAGAGTGCTGAATCGGCCCTGTCTGTGTTACTGGCTTTACAGGTGCATATTCAATATCACCACGTTTTGGTGAAGCACAACCAGTAAGTGTTATCTGGGATGCTAATACAATGGATACAATTAAATATGTGGAATACTTCATATCAAGTTCTCTATTAATTATGAATGCTGAATTATGAATGTTGAGCGCTGTGTTTGTTTTTTATTCATAACTCAGCATTCATAACTCATAATTTATAATCACATATTATTAGTTGCATACTGCAACATTTGATCAGCCGTTGAAATCGCTTTCGAATTCATTTCATACGCGCGTTGGGTTTCAATCATCTTCACCAGCTCTTCTACAGTGTTAACGTTTGAGCCTTCCAGCGCTGATTGAATCAGTGTACCTAAACCGGTTAAACCCGGTGTGCCGGTTTGTGGTGAACCGCTTGCGCCTGATTCAATGAACAGATTATTGCCTACTGCCTGCAGACCGGACGGATTGACAAAATCAGCAAGTTGAATACTGCCAATTTCGGTTGGTGCAGTTGCGCCCTGCGAAACCACAGAAACGATACCATCTGAGCTAATTGAAACCGTTAAGGCATCATCAGGAATGGTAATGCTCGGTTCCAGGCTATAACCCATTGATGTAACCAGTTGTCCTGATGCATCTTTCTGTAAGGTGCCATCACGGGTGTAAGCGGTAGCACCATCTGGCATCAGTATTTGTAAAAAACCTCTACCCTGAATGGCCACATCCAATGAATTTCCTGTTTGCACAATGCCACCCTGGGTAAACAGTTTTTCTGTTGCTACTGTTCTCACGCCAGTACCGATATTCAAACCTGATGGCATAATTGTATCTTCTGAAGACTGCGAACCCACCTGGACCACATTTTGATATATCAAATCAGCAAACACTGCACGGTCACGTTTAAAACCTGTGGTGCTGGCGTTGGCAAGATTGTTTGAAATCGTTGCCATTTTTGTTTGCTGGGCTTCAAGGCCTGTTTTTGCAATCCATAAAGCTGAACTCATAACATTTCTCCAGTTAACTCATTTTCATAATGGATGCAGCTGCCTGATCATTTTTTACTGCAGTGCTCATTAATTTGATATAGGTTTCATACTGGCGTGCCAGCTCAATCATCCTGACCATTGAACCCACGGTGTTTACATTGCTTGATTCCAACGAGCCGGAAACCACGGTGACACTTGCATCTGCCTCTGCACGTTTACCATTTCGCATATGCATCAAACCATCATCACCTTTTTCTAATTGATCATTAGGCGGATTAACCATTTTGACTCGATCAACAATGGCCAGGGTATTAACCGGCTGTCCTAAAGGCTGAATGGTTATGGTTCCGTCTGCACCTATCTCTAACTTAGCGTGTGGTGGCACTGAAATAGGTCCACCATTTCCCAGTACAAGATTACCGGCACCATTGGTTACTCTACCCAGACTGTCCAGACGTAAATCGCCCGCTCGGGTGTAAGCTTCACCGCCATCGGTTGTTTGTACGGCAAACCAGCCCTGGCCGTTTATTGCCATGTCCAGCTCACGTCCGGTACTGATAACGCTTCCCTGTGAGAAATCGACACCTGCATCCTGTGCGGTAGCATAAACACGACTGGCATGGCCCGGACCGTACACTTGCTGACTTAAGCTGGTTTGAAAGTCCGCCCTGAATCCGGTGGTACTTGCATTCGCCAGATTGTTGGTATTAATTGCCTGTGCGTGCATCGTTTCCTTAGCACCGCTCATGGCGACAAAAAGCATGCGATCCATAATGTTGTCCTGTTGTCTTATCTAGCCTTCAATTAATTATCGAAGATTAATAATGCTTTGGGTTATCGTATCCTGTGCCTGAATGGTTTGTGCATTGGCCTGGAAATTACGTTGTGCAACAATCATATTGACCAGTTCAGCCGTTAAATCTACATTGGATTCTTCCAGTGCACTTGCCTGGATCAAACCAAGACCTGCGGTACCCGCTTCACTGACAACGGGTGAGCCAGAGGAAAATGTTTCTATCCAGGAACTATCACCTGTTGGTTTCAAACCCTGTGTATTGGCAAAATTTGCCAGCACTACCTGAGCAACTGTTTGTGATTGGCCGTTACTGTATCGAGCAAAAACAATGCCAGTTTTATCAACATCGACACCTAACAACTGGCCAGCAGTAAAACCGTCCTGTTGCAGGCTGGTAACAGCAAAATCGCTGCCGAACTGTGTACTACTGGATAAATCAATGGTAAAAGCCTGATTAGGCGCAGCGCCCCCACCCGGATTGAAAGTAATGGGTATGTTTGCGGGTGTATTATATGAACCATCAGTATTGAAAGTAACAGGCGTGGTATCTTCTAACACGCCTCCTATCATGGTTCTGACATTCCACTCATTGGGATTAGTAGCAGGGTCAGGCTTGCTGAAATACATTGTAATGATGTGGTCATTGCCCAAACTGTCGTAGATGGTTGTAGTGGTTGAAGAGTTATAACCTGAAGTGTCAGGTATACCTGCATTTATTATCCAGCTGCTATCTGTTTCCAGCTCTCGCGCATCAAAGTTAATACCACTTGATACTGCTGCAGTTGGGCTGGCATTAATGTAAGCATTACTTAATTGTAGCGGTGCGACAACACCAGTAATTGTACCGTTATTATCTGCCTGTCTTGCCAGCAAAGAAAAACCGGAGTTGTTAACAACATTGCCAGCTGCATCTATTTTGAAGTTTCCTGACCGGCTATACACCGTGTTGCCATCGCCCTCCATTTGAAAAAAACCTGAGCCACTAATAGCCAAATCAAGGGGATTGCTGGTAAATTTTATGTTACCCTGAGAAAATTGCTGGGCGGTGGTATCTAAACGCACGCCCTGACCAATCGATGTAAAGATATCAGAAAATTCTGCACGTGAAGATTTAAAGCCTGTGGTGGCAGAGTTAGCAATGTTGTTACCTATAATTCCAAGGTCGCTAGCTGCTGCTTTAATACCACTTAATGCTGTATTGAATGACATTGTTTTCTCCTGTTGCTTATTTAATTTGTTGTATTTCGTCAAGTGTTACGGCCTGGCCATTAGCAAGATTTAATAAAGCCCCCACCTGTTCACCATTAATATTTTGATTTAAACTAATACTGTCGATGCGTGTCTCCAGTGATACGGGTACCGCCTGTTGATCACCATCAATTAATGCTTCTGCTGTTATCAGATAATGACCTTCTGGCAACACATTGCCTGCATCGCCAAATCCATTCCATTTAAATTGTACGACTCCTGAGCTATTTCCACCCAGGGGCAGGGTTTTAACCAGTTCCCCCTGAGTGTTGTATATATTTATATTCACTTCGCTGGCGTGACGTTCCAGATTTAACTGGCCACTAATATCAACACCCGTCGTCAATAAACCTTGGCCACCAGGTAATAAAACTGATTTACCAACCAGACCAGCTGCCTGTAATGACTGGTCAGATGTCAGTTTTGTTGCTAATGAATCAAACGATTTTTGTAATTCATTGATGCCATTAACCATAGATGATTGTGTCAGCTGACTCATAAATTCACTGGGATCCATCGGTTTGGTTGGATCCTGATGTTTTACCTGTGCCACCAGCAGTTCAATAAAATCTGACTGGGTCAGTTCATCGTTAGGTTTATTTGTCGCACTATTGGCTGCCGTCGAATTTATTGATGAAAAACTGTTTTCTATAGTTAATGCCGACATTGTTAACGTCCCATGGTTAATGTTTTAAGTAACATTTGTTTTGAGGTATTAAATACTTCCACGTTATTCTGATACGCACGTGAAGCCGCCATCATATTTGCCATTTCTTCAATAGCATTAACGCTTGATTTAAAAATGTAACCGTCTTTATTTGCCATAGGATGGTCTGGCTGAAATTCTTTCCTGGCAGCAGCATTGCTCTCGACGATACCGGCAATACGTACACTCGCCGGTTGACCTTGCACCAGTCCAAATTGTGAAACACTGCTATCGCCAGTATTACTGAGCGCACTCATTACGGCGGAAAAAACCGGTTGCCGGGAACGATAGACACCGGCTTCTGTGCTGCTAACAACATCGGCGTTAGCAAGATTGCTGGCTACAGTATTAAGTCGTACCGACTGCGCACTCATGGCAGAACCGGAAATATCAAATATATTATAAAGACCCATCTAATTCCCCTTAACTATCATTATCTATTACCCCTGACTCTTGAGGGCGTTAAGCATGCCTTTGAACTTACTACTTAGAAACTCAAGACTTGCCTGATAACGTATGGCATTTTCAGCAAAAGCAGATTTTTCAACCTGACCATCAACCGTATTTCCATCGAGCGATGATTGAGTCGGCACACGATAAAGTGTTTCAGCATTGCTCGAATTTGTATTTAACTGTATATGTCTGGAGTGGGTTGTATTCAGTGAGCCAGCTTGTTGACGATTATCGACAGACGCTTGCAGTACCGCTTTAAAATCTATATCTATTGCCTTGTATCCAGGCGTGTCAACATTGGCAATATTAGATGCCAGCATCTCAGTACGTGCTGTTCTTACTAACAATGCCTGCTGGTGAATACCCAGGGCGGAATCGAATGATATCGACATGTTGCACTCCAAATAATTTCTATACTTACTCTACTTAATGTACGAAATGCAATCGTTGTGCCAACTTTTGAAAATAAATATTAAAGAAACCCGCGAAACTGCCGAAACCTAGATATATACAAGCATACAAGACGATACGGTAAAATATAAAAACACTGCTGTGTGTTTTAATAAAAAAAGAGTAAGTAGAAACGACAGAAAAATGAATGTTTAGCGGCAAGTTTTTTCCACCAGATGGCAAAGAATTGTCGCCCTTTTTTTAATTACTAATTACTAATTTCAAATCGAGCATTTGCCATCTCGACCAGATAGGAGAGATTTCTCGTTCCCACGCTCCTGCGTGGGAATGCGTACCGATGCTAACTAAAGATCCAGTATGCGTTCCCACGCGGGAACGAGGGAACGAGGCATATCTAATTAGTAATTAGTAATTAGTAATTAATCCTAAGCTGCTTTTGAAGTTTTGTTAGTCGTTCGCTGAATAATAGGCAATATTTCTTTTATTAACTCGTCAGCACTAAACTTGGGAATAAACCGATCAGCACCCACTTTTTTTACCATGGTTTCATTAAACACACCACTTAATGACGAGTGTAATAACACGTACAGATCTTTTAAACGAGGGTCACGCCTGATTTCAGAAGTCAGGGTATAACCGTCCATCTCGGGCATTTCAATATCGGAAATTATTAAAGCAATACGTTCGCTAACCGGACTATCCTGATCGGCCCATAATTTAAGTTGCTCAAGTGCGGATTTGCCATCATTTAAAGTTGTGCACTCGATTCCTATTTGCCCTAATGCTTTGCTTATTTGATTTCGCGCGACTTTTGAATCATCGACCACCAACACATGGCGTAACTGGCCTTCCTCAATGTGCACGGCTTCTGCCAGGGAACTGGAAACCATTTCGGGCTCACCCATTACCTCCGTTAAAACATGCTCAACATCGATTAACTGAACCAGTTCACCGTTTACGTTTGTCACCGCATTGATATAACTGTCTACGTCAGTGCCTTCTGGTGGCAGACGAATATCCTGCCATTTTAAATTAACGATGCGTTCAACAGCTTGCACCATAAAACCCTGAATACTGCGATTAAATTCGGTAATAATGACGTAACTTGTCGCTTCACTCTTAATCGCCGGCC
>JAFLJY010000129.1 GCA_022712755.1 Gammaproteobacteria bacterium | reverse complement strand
GTAAAAACTGAATGTGGCGCAGGCTTAAACCGCGTTCGAGTAAGTGAGTGGCATAACTATGTGGCAGGCTGTGGATAGATACTTTTTTACCACAGGGATGTGGTGTATACAGGTTTTGCAGGAGCAAAAACCTGTGCTTTAATGTGGCAGTCCTTCACCACTGCTTTCATTGCGCCTTGTGGACCCCCTCTATCCATATGATTTGTTGCCAGTTGAATATCACCACGACCGGCGGGATTGGGAAACAACAACACCGGATGGTGGTGTTTACGCCACAGTGCGCGTAACGCTTTCAGAGTAAAATCAGGTAGCGGCAGCATTCTATCCTTGTGACCTTTACCACGGCGAATGTGCACCATCTTACGCTGTGCGTCAAAGCTTTCGCGTCCTGCTCACGCCTCTTACCTACATCCATGTAGGCAATATCGCCAACCTGAAGGCACAGGGCTTCTTCAAGCCGCAAGCCCATGGAGTAAGTCACTAATAAAAACATCCGGTAGCGTAGCTTACGAGTAGCAGCAAGCAAGCGTTCGATTTCAGACGGAGTAAGAATATCGGGGATGGTTTTAACTTTTGGTGGTTTAATGATATCAATCCACTGCCAGTCTCTTTTAAGCACATGCCGCCAGTGCGAGATAAAACACAAATGCATGAGAAATCCAAAATCTGCAGAGTACAGCAAAGGCTACGGCAGACAAGTCTCTTTCCTCATTGATAAAGCCAAAGACGTTACCTATATCGACTGGATGAAGCTCGAGTAGACAGTAAAAAAGGTAAACAAATCTACGCTCACAGAATGTCCGTAGTAGAACCCGTGTTTGGAAACATCACCTCGAATAAAAAGCTTAAACGATTTAGCTTAAGAAGCAAAATCAAAGTAAACGCAGAATGGATGATGTTCTGCCTGATACAAAATATTGAAAAGTTAGCCAATTATGGACAACTACCAGCTTAAAGGGCAGAAAGAAGGCAATGAACTTTAGTAAGCTCCATAAACCGGCGATACAGACCGGCTAAATCAACAGGTTAAATGAATAACTTGAAAAGAATGAAAAAAGCGAGCAGGATGATAAAAATTCAAAAAATAACAGTGTGGCTGTTTTGAGTCTATATTTTAGGGTTTTTCTACAGCCTCGTTAGCTGTTTCAATTAAGCCACTCACTCGAGTATTGATAAATAACTACAATGTAGTTATACTCGTTACATGAATAATCTGACCTTTGAATGGGACGAAAAGAAAAACGCATCAAACCAGAAAAAACATGGTATTGACTTTACTGAGGCAAAAACAGTTTTTTCTGATGAGCTTGGTCGTTTAATTCTAGAGTACAAAACATCGTATCTTAGTCATCTGTCATTGTGAAAAAACCGCTAATATTATTCTTATAATTTCAGCCCGTAAAGCTGAAAAATTTGAACGAAAACAATATGAGGGTTATGGTCATGCGTGAGTCATACGATTTCTCAAAATCCACCCCAAATCCATATGCAAAACGGTTGAAAAAACAAATAACCATTCGCATTGATGAAGAAACCATTTCTTATTTTAAAGGTATGGCAGAAGATAAAGGAATTCCTTATCAAAGCCTAATAAATTTATATTTAAGAGATTGTGCAAGTGAGCATCGGCAATTAAAAACTAAGTGGGCTTAAATTACACAGCTAACAAGGCAAATTCACTCGGACGTTCCACTGCGCTGCGCTTCGTTCCACGCCGGTGATTTGCGACGTTCAGGCTGTAGAAAAACCTAAAGTCCCGCCCGAACTTGCTAAAATAAGACACCGAAACAAAGGTGTTAGCGATGGCCAAATATATCCCCTACGCACAATAGGCACAATAGGGGTCAAGTTGCTTGCTTCATAATACTGTTTTATAGTATGCAGTCAAACAAGTACGACCTTCCTTTCCCGTAAATCACAAAATAAACTCATTAGTTAACCCTTAAATTAAGTTGGGCTCAAAGTTATATGTGGACTTAAGCTTTTATGATTTTTTCCAGACAGCTTAAATTTAACTATTTCGGGGTTCTTCTACTGTCTCGTTAGGGGCTATACCAATCCATGGCTCTATTCTGTCATTAATTTTCGCAAGAAATACTACTTGACATATGGACCAATCGGTCCTAATCATATAAGTTATGATGATTGGAAGACCTCTTGAATTTAATCCTGACATAGTGCTTGAATCTGCCATGCAGTTGTTTTGGCGCAAGGGCTATGAATCCAGTTCCTTGCAAGAGTTGCTTATCACAATGGGTTTATCCAAAAGTAGCTTTTACCAAACTTTCAAGAGTAAGCATGCACTTTTCCAAAGCTGTATTCAGCACTACGGAAAATCTTTGAATAATGAGATTAGGACGCAACTTAAAAATGCAGACTCAGGGAAAACCTTCATCAATAATCTGTTAAACAATGTAGCTAATGAAACCAGTGGTCCTGATGCACGGCGTGGTTGCCTTCTGATGAATACTGCCAGTGAATTCGCACAGACCGATCAGGAAATAGCTGAACTTGTGAGCAGCAGTATCGACAGTATTACCAATATATTTGAGTTGGCAATTCAACAAGCACAGCGGCAGGAAGAAATTTCATCCGATAAGAACGCTCGTACTCTGGCGACTTATTTGGTCAGTAATATGAGTGGATTGAAAAACATGGTTAAAGCTGGAGCGGACCGGGAAACCATAAAACGAATAGCCAGTATTGTTATGACGGCACTTGATTGATTTTTTTTGCTTAAATATGGACTGGTTGGTCCATTTGTTTCATTACCAATAAAGGAGTAAGAGTATGCCATTAGGACAAATTAGAGGTGCTGGAGGATACTTCAGCCTGAAACAGAAGCAGGAAATCATCCGTAAGGTCATGGACACGGTAGTCTCGGTTGAATGTAAAGGACTACGACCGGTTACCTGGTCCACCATTGAAGATGTCGAGTCTGGTGCCTGGGGTGTCGCTGGCCAACCGATAACAGATGATGACCTGCGGCAGATGGCCTCACAAAACAAATAGCCCAACCTATTTCCCCGGGAGTACGAGGGGAAATAACAAACCGCAACAACTGGAGTCAATAATATGAAATTTGAACTACACACTATAGAAACCGCCCCTGAAACAGTAAAGTCAGAACTGGAAGCTGCGCAAAGTGCCTATGGCAGTATTCCAAATCTGTATCGCGGTTTCGCCACTAATCCGGCAACCCTGAAAATCTATCTGGCTTTTAATGAGCTATTAAAAGAGCATGGTTGTCTCTCGCCAGTCGAGCAGCAGGTAGTTTATCTCACCGCCAGCACTGAAAATGGTTGCACCTACTGTGTGGGCGCCCATTCAGTCCTCGCCGATATGGCCAAGATGCCAGAGCAGACACTCACCGAGCTGCGGAAACAAACCGCGCTTTCAGACAAAAAACTCAATGCATTGCGGAACCTTACCCTGTCTGTCATGGAACATCGCGGTTGGATGCCGGAGAAAGACATCACTGACTTTCAGACCGCTGGATACGACCAGTGTCACCTGCTAGAAGTGTTGACTATTCTTGCCCAGAAAACACTCAGTAACTACTACAATCACATTGCTCAAACGCCATTGGATGCTATGTTTGAGAGTCAAGCCTGGGAGAAGTGAAGATGAAATTGGTTGCATTTGTGGTAAAACTAGACATCAGTTTATATGGGTGTTTATAATCAGTCTTAATTATCACACAAGTTTTTGTATAAGGCGCATTTATGAGGTGTACTAATTAATACTCACACAGCAGTAAAGACTTACCGGTCATCGAAGACGGTTGCTGCAAGCCCATCAACTGCAATACTGTGGGTGCCACCGCACTTAAATCGCCGCCCGGGCGCAAATGCCAGTTTACTTCATCAATAATCATGCAGGGCACAGGGTATAAAGTATGCTGCGTATGCGGCTCCTGCGTGACCGGATCAACCATTTCATCGCAGTTACCATGGTCAGCGGTCAGGATGACGGAAAAACCGGTTTGTTTTGCAGCATCAAGTACTCGGCCAACTTCTTTGTCCAGTGCTTCCACCGCTTTAATCACCGCCTCTCGCACCGCAGTATGCCCAACCATGTCACCATTAGCGAAATTCACCAGGATGAAACCATACTGCCCCGACTGCAGTGCGCCGATCACTTTATCGGCCACGCCAGCGG
>JAFLJY010000128.1 GCA_022712755.1 Gammaproteobacteria bacterium | reverse complement strand
AATGCCCACCCTTAAAATGTTTTTCTCTGCGCCTCCGCGTCTCTGCGGTGAAATATTTTTGATCTTTGACTGTCCGCTAATGACCGAACTCAGTCATTCCAGTAATGTGTGAACCTGGCAGGTGGGCGCTGTCGGCAACGTGCCTAGATATTAATCTCCACACCCGCAATCGCATCTTCATCTGCCTGATGCTCCGGCTCGCATAAAATCAGACGGTCGTGTGTTATAGCTGATTCTTTTATTAGATAATTCTTGATATTAATTTGTCTTTGTTGTGCAAGTTTAGTAAGCGCGGCGCTCTGCTCTTTAGTGATTTTTACAGCATTTTTATCGCCTTTATTTTCCTTCTTCTTTGTTTTTAAAGCAGGGTACAGTGCATGCAAGTCAGCTGTATTCGTCAAACCACATAAGGTCAAACGAATCTGTGGTTTTTCACTCATCAGTTTGGCGAGATTATTCAGTTGTTCTTTATTTTCATTTTTTATATCAGCCGTGCCGGGTTTAAATTCAACAGGGTCAAAATTCATCGCTGTTGCCAGATCAAATAAAATATTGCCACCGGCATAAACCAGTCCATAAGGCGTATAAAAAGTAATTAAGGTGACGGTTGCCGCTTTCGATGTTGCCTTAATAATGGCATCCATAGGATTGAAGTCCGGGTTGTTAATATCACCGGTAACAGGAATGTCAAGATGGATGCTGTCATCTTTATCGCGTAATAAAATCAGCGTCTGGTTTAACGGCATACCAAACTTTTCATCGAGTGCTTCCGCATCCTTTTTACTCATGGGTTTGATATTAAAGTGATAAAGCGATAGTGCTAAATTACTATCAAGTACACCTTCTTTCGCCAGTAAGGTTAAATCCGCATCCAGTTGCCCGCTTTTAATAATATGACCGATGGTTTTTTTGCTGGCAGGTGAGGCGGTGCGCAAATCGAAGCCCTTGAGTTTCCCTTTAGCATCAAATGAAACTTTTTCTGCAAAGGGTTTGGCTGTTCCTTCGATGTTAATTGTGCCGTGGCGTGTGGTTTGTGCAAACAGTTTAAACGGGCTGTCACTATCCGGTTTTGTAGAATCAAGCTTGCTTACATCCAGATCAAGTTTTTGCAGCCCTGTTTTCATCGCAGGTTCGGTACTGTTGTCAGTAAACAACATATTGTTGTCTGTCGAAATAGTAAGGCTGTTTAAGGAAATAACAAATGGTTGATCTGTTGTCGTTTTATCTTTGTTATTGCCCGTGTTTTTATCTGCATTATCAACGCTAGTGTCTTTGTTTTGAGTCAGCCATTTGCTGTGTTCCCATTCACCATTTTCATTTTTCGAAAAATGATTGGCCAGGCCATCGAGTTCGATGGTATCAATGTTTATATTATCAGATGAATATTGAATACTGCTAATAGCGAGGTTGTTGAAAGCAAGGGTTGAGTCATTTTGGTCTTCGCCTCGTTGTAGAGCGTGTAAGTTTTTAAGATTAAATTCACCAATAGAAATAGTATTCAGGTCCTTAATGTCTAACTGGTTTAAGGCAACAGAGTTAAGTTCAAGTAGGTTTCGATCAATAGAGTGATTGCGGATGTTTAAATTAGATAAAGAAAGTTTGCCAGTAAGTTTAAGGCTGTTGCTGTAACTGAGATCGCCCTGCCAGGAGAAATGATCAGAGGTATAACAATAATAAACAGTGCTGGCGTTATCGAGGTAGCATAAATCGGCATTATTAATAGTGATATTGTTTAACGCCACTTTAAAGGGCGAGCTATTAAGGTCCTGTTTGTTGTTGGCTTTTGTGTCTGTTTTATTATCTAATTTACTATCTATTTTGCTATCGGCATTGTTATTTGCAGGAATCCATTGCTGATATTCCCAGTCGGCCTGATTATATTTCACCAGATATAAGCCTGGTTTGTTCATCTTTATATCTTTAATAAATAGTGTATTTAAATTATTCAACTTTATATCGTTGAGAGTTAACTGATCGAAGCGAATGGCATCTTTGTGCTGTTTGTCATCACGCTGCATTGCCCAGAGGCCTTCCATATTTAGTTGTTTAATATGGATGTTTTCCAGCCCCGAAATGGTCACGTCACTCAGGGTGTTTGTTTTAGAAACTAAAAGTTTTTTATTTAATTTATTGTCTGTTATGCTCAGACCGTTAAGTGTGAAGTCACCGGTTGAAGATACCGGCAGGGCGGTTGATGCTAACAGTTTTTTATCGGTGGCATAGTTGATGTTACCCGTCCAGGTCATTTCTTCCAGTTTTATACAATAATCAACAAAAATGGTTGTAGCATCGGCATTGGTATTAGCTGAGAAGTGTTGTAAATAACAGATGTCAAGATTGGTAAAAACAACTTCACCTAATGAGGCCGCCCATGGCTCGCTTTGTTCAGTAGCTGGTGTGTTTTTCGCTGTTTCATCATTTACTTTGGCTGCCTGCGTAAGCGGAAAAGTGACACCGCCAATAATCATTTCATCGCTGTATTGTTCTATATTGATACTGAATTGATCAAGTGCAACTTTTGTGACGGTTACCGTTCTATCTTTTAAGGGTGTCCAGTGCCAATGTATATCAATGCGCCCGATGTTAAATAGTGGTTCTCCGTTTTTGCTACCCTGCGCATTGTTAAGTGAAACAATACCACTTAATAAATTGATGTTTATTGACTCAATGGACGAATCGATGTTTTGTTGTTTAAGCCAGCTTGTGGCGCTGTATATAATGGTGTGTGGTAAAACAGCACGAGCCAGTATTAAAATCAACAGTAGAATGAACGATGTCAGAATGAAACGACCTTTCCATGGATTGTTTTTATAATAGTTTTTTATGGTAGAACGATTGTTGCTGGCGGATGAAGCTGACATGGTTTAAATTTATAGTCCTTATTGTTTGGTTGATTTTTCTGTCCCAGCTGGCTGGCTTGAAGTGCGTAACATCTGCAAAATATTATACTGCATGTTT
The DNA here is from genome assembly GCA_022712755.1 of Gammaproteobacteria bacterium. Lineage (GTDB taxonomy): Bacteria > Pseudomonadota > Gammaproteobacteria > SZUA-229 > SZUA-229. Next base: position 3,581 of record JAFLJY010000128.1, on the reverse strand, counting down.
TTGTTTAATAAACGACGAGCCTGTCGTCCCTTGTTAATTGCAGCAGGCGTTATTTCCAGGTTTTCTGAAGTGTTTACAGTAACATATTCCAGTTTAATTAAAGTATTAATAAAGTTGGCAATTAATTTTTTATCAAAAAAATCGGGCGAGTTAATTTCATACATGAGTGAAAGCCGTTGCGCCATTAAGTAACATGACTTCTCCAGCTTTTGTCGTGACAAAACATTCGTGCCATGCTCGGCAATTAAGGCAAATATCATGTAATAAAGTTCTAATACCGGAGAAATGATCTGCGCCAACGTTGACAGTTGCGCATGATGTGCTGTGTTAATTGGCGGCTTGCTATAAGTGAAAGACTCTTCATTATAGACAAGCAGTTTAGTCTGCTTTAATTCTGTTAAAAGGTCTTTAATAATTTTTTCTATCTCAGTAGTTGACCAGGGAAGAAAGAATTCTGCTTTGAGAAAGGGGTAGACAATTTGTATAAAGTAGATAATTTTTTCGCGGTTAATGGCATTAGCATTGGTAAAACAACAGGCAATCAGTGAAGGTAAAACAAATAGATGTAAAATATTATTGCGGTAGTAGGTGAGTAAAATAGCACGTGCATGATCCAGATAAATGAAATCACCCATTTCATGTTGTCGACGGCGAACCATATTTAGTGCTTCGGCATGATGAATTTGTTTCGCCGCATCATAATCCGTTAAACGAATATTACTGGAGTAATTAAGGTGTTTAATTAAACCTTGATAGAAACACAGTGTGCGCATTAATTCACCTTCATCCATGGTCTGGTTTGGTGAGGCCAGTAATGCCGTGGCAATAAGATTGACTGAGTTGACCGCGCAGCATTTGTTAATATTTTGCATGATTTGTTGCGAGGTATTCGCTACAGTTTGTCTTAGCCAGTCGGGGCGATGCAAATCGTCATATGGCTGTTTGTTCCAATTGGCGGCGTGTTTGTTTAACATGTCATTTAATAAAACTGGTTCGCCAAAACTGGTGGTGACTCGTCCGTAAAACCCGCGAATTTTAAAAATAGAACGTATTGAGCCAAACAACGTTTCTGATTTTTTATCATCACCTTTAAGTTCAGCCAGATAGGCTTTGCCTTCTATCATTTTTTCGTAACCGATATAAACCGGAACAAAAGCAACAGGTCGTTGTTGATACTTTAAAAAAGCACGGATTGTCATCGCCAGCATGCCCGGTTTTGGTTGCAATAAACGACCGGTTCGACTGCGACCGCCTTCAACAAAATATTCTAGCGGCATACCACTTGAAACCAGTGAGGCCAGATATTCAAACATTACTGTAGAATACAGATTATTGCCTTTAAAACTACGCCGAATAAAAAATGCGCTACCCTTGCGTAATACCGGGCCGATGATGGGCATGTTTAGATTTTTTCCTGCCGCAATACAGGGAATAGCCAAGCCTTCATTGTGTATTACATAAGACAGCAATAAATAATCAATGTGACTTCGATGGCAAGGCACATAAACCAGCTCATGATTTAGCGCCAGTTGTTTAAGCCTGGCACTAAAATGAACATCTATACCGGAGTAAAACTTGTTCCAGAAAGCGCTTAATATGCGCTGTAAAATTTGAATGGTAATGTAGCTACGGTCGCTAACAATCTCATTAAGATAGTTATTGGCGATTTTTGTTGCTTTGAAGGCAGAAACATTGTCTTGTTTACAGCGGTTTTGTATGGCACTGGCAATTGCTTTATTCTCTAACAATTCTCTTACCAGAGTGCGGCGGTGAGAAATATCCGGCCCCAGCGTTGCGGCTTTAATTTCTACCAGGCGAGCGCACAGCAGCGCCTGTAATTTATCAACGCAGTTTTCGTTTTCTGATGCGTTATTGATTAACTCACGAAATGAAATGGCGGATGAAAATTGCAACAGGGTATTTTTGCCGTTGAATAAAATGGTAAAAAAACGACGAAAACGTCCAGCGAAACCCCATGTTTCGGAAAATAATACCCGTAACCAGTGTTTTTGTTTCAATACCGGCCGACCCCAGAAAACAACCACCGGAACAAAATTCACGTCAAGTTCAGGGTTATCTTTTAAAGCCTGGCATAAACCACTGAGCATGGCAGAGCGTTTGGTTTTTTGCTGCAACCAGGCTTTAAGCGGCTGCGCCTGTGCGACGGTATAAACACTATGCCAGGTTTTTAATTGTTGTTGCCTGATGCGGGATCTCGGCGTAGTCATATGTAAAGCCTTGCATTCGTGTTCCAGCACCAGTAAGTCAGACCATGCGCGTGAGCTCAGCACATAGATGGTGGTTGTTTTGCTGCGCTGTTTACTGTGTGGGCCTAAGGTTTCGTCTGCCTGCAGCACATCAGCTTGCACCACGTCGGCCTGCACTACATCGGTATTTACCCACAGATAAAGCAGTTTTTGCGCGAAGTAATTTAGTGGTGAAATCAGATTCATATGGAGTCAGTAAAAAAGTGGGGTTAGGATAATTGTGCAGGCAGCCAGGTCGCCAGCATCGGCCAATAAGCAATCATTGCCATCACCATTAGCTGTATCACAATAAAAGGCATTACCCCGCGATAAATTTGCGTGGTTTTTATGCTCGCCGGTGCCACTCCGCGTAGATAAAATAAAGCAAAGCCAAAAGGCGGGGTGAGGAAGGAAGTTTGTAAATTAATCGCAATCAGTATGCCCAGCCAGACCGGGTCAATACCCATCATAAGTAATACTGGCCCGACAATTGGCACCACGACAAAGGTTATTTCAATAAAATCCAGCACAAAACCCAATAAAAACATCACCAGCATGACAACAAAAAGCGCGTGATATTTACCGCCACCTAAGTCACTGAGAAATTCGTGGATAAGTTCATCACCTTCAAAACCTTTAAAAACCAGTGAGAATAATGCAGCGCCAATTAAAATCATAAATACCATGCTGCTAACACGTGTTGTGGTACGCATGACTTCCTGCAGGGTTTTAAGGTTTAACATTTTTTTTGACAGGGCTAACGCCATGGCACCAATTGCACCGATGGCAGCGGCTTCGGTCGGCGTGGCCAGTCCGGCAATGATGGAACCGAGTACTGTGAGTATTAATGCTAACGGCGGCAATAAACTTTTAAAAAAACTATGTAATAAAGCTGTGTCAAAATTGTTATTGCTGGTGGTGATAATTACAGGAATAGCCTGTTTGTTAAACAGAGCAACAGCAATAATATAAACAATATATAAAACTACCAGCATTAAACCCGGTATTAATGCACCAATAAATAAATCGCTGACGGACAGGGTTTCGGGTGAAAAGATACCCATATCCAGTTGTGCCTGCTGGTAGGCATTGGATAATACGTCACCTAGCAATACCAGTACGATGGAGGGTGGAATGATTTGCCCCAGCGTGCCGGAGGCACAAATAAGACCGGTAGAAACTTTTGGATCATAACCATTTTTTAGCATGGTGGGTAAAGCTAATAGCCCCATGGTGACAACGGTTGCACCAACAATGCCAGTGCTGGCGGCGAGTAACATGCCAACAAGGATGACAGAAATGCCCAGGCCACCGCGTAAACTGCCGAATAAACGT
>JAFLJY010000127.1 GCA_022712755.1 Gammaproteobacteria bacterium | reverse complement strand
AACTCGTTAATAATTTCCATGGCACGAATTTTAGGTGCACCACTTACCGTGCCCGCAGGAAAGGTTGCACGTAAAACGTCCATCGCACTTAATCCATCTTTAAGCTCGCCAGTGACGTTTGAAACAATGTGCATGACGTGTGAATAACGCTCAACCTGCATTTTTTCGGTCAATTTAACGCTCGCCGTCTTGCTGACTCGACCTGCATCATTACGCCCCAAATCGATCAGCATTAAATGCTCTGCCAGCTCTTTAGGGTCGGCCAGCAATTCTTTTTCATGCTGCAAATCGGCGGCTTCATCTTCACCACGCGGGCGGGTGCCAGCAATAGGACGTACTGTAACCAGGTCATCTTCCAAACGCACCAAAATTTCCGGGGAGGAGCCAACAATGTGGTGGTCGCCCAAATCAAGATAATACATATAAGGTGATGGATTAAGGCTACGCAGTGCGCGATATAAATCCAGCGGCGGTGCATTAAATGGAATGGTTAAACGCTGCGATAAAACCACCTGCATGATATCGCCATCAACAATATACTGTTTGGCTTTATTAACGGCATCTTTGTAACCTTGTTCTGTAAAACCTGAAACAAAATCTTCTTCGTTAACAGTTTGACTGGTATGGCTGATTTTCTCTGGTAGCGGCTTACGCAAATCTTGCGCTATCTGTTGCAGCCGTGCCTCGCCGCTATGCAAAGCATTTTTTTCATCCGTATTGACCTGAACAATAATAAACAGCTTGCCCGATAAATTATCAAACACCACAACTTCTTCCGATACCATCAACAAAATATCGGGCGTTTGAAGTGGGTCGTGGAGCGGATCATCTTTTGCGGACTTACCCACCCGGGCCAGGCGTTTTTCTATATATGCAATGGTTTCATAACCAAAATAACCGACCAGCCCACCGGTAAAACGCGGCAGCTCTTCATTTTCATAAACTTTAAACTGCTGCTGGTAATCATCAATCCATTGCAGTGGATCAGCAACTGTCTGGCTATCAATTAATTTTTCGTTTTCATATAACGAAATCTCATAACCGCTAATTTTAATGACTTTTTTACAGGGCAGGCCAATAATGGAATAACGCCCCCATTTTTCACCGCCATGCACGGATTCAAACAGATAACTGTATGGCGCGTTAGCCAGTTTCAGGTAAGTGCTCAGCGGGGTATCCAGATCGGCCAGCACTTCACGTACTAACGGTATGCGATTAAACCCCTGTTGTTTGAGTTTAGAGAAGGCTGTTTCAGATAAACCTGCCTCAGAGATTTTGGATTTTGAGTGTGTTTCAACAGACATTATTTTTTCCAGACAAAATAGTTAGACGACACGGCCTTTAGTAAGGCATTTTGATGAAAGCAAGCGTTGCGCTTTACCATCGCCAGTGTTTATTCGTCTCATTTTGTCTGAAAAATACTTTCATAGCTGAATATTAAAGTATGTTAGCCCATTGTTCTAGCCTTTATATGAGTTCTAGCTATTTATGGGCTCTACCAATCCACGATGCCTTTAATTTCCGCCATCGAATCAACAACCGCATCGGGATGATAATCACGGATATCCTCACCGTGATTATAACCGTACGACATGCAAATAATCGAAAACTCTGCTGCTCTTGCTGCTTTTACATCACTCATGGAATCGCCAAGCATCATTGACGCTTTTGCTGAAACGCCCAGCTTTTCTGCTGACATAAGCAGTGGCATTGGGTCGGGTTTTTTACGCTCCACCATATCACCGCACAACACCGTTTCAAAGTAATCGCTGATGCCTAAATCTTTCAAAATAGGCAAGGTAAACTCACTGGCCTTGTTGGTCACACAACCAATTTTTACCCCGGTAGTTTTCAAAAAATCCAGTGCTTCTGGCACACCATTATACAAACGGCTACGTACCGAGGTGTTTTGCGCATACAACTCACGGAAAATTGGCAGGGCTTTGTTGTATAAAACCTCATCCGGCTCACCGTTAAGCTCATTAAGCAAACCCCGTTTCACCAATCGTTCGACACCATTGCCGACCCAATGGCGCACACTTGCTTCGCCCCGTACTGGCATATCCAGCTGTTTTAGCATTTCGTCAACACAAAATGCCAGATCGGGCACGCTGTCTACCAGAGTGCCATCAACATCGATTAATACCATTTCGGGACGTTTTAACATTATATCCAGCTATCTTAATTCTTGTTTGGCTTTGTAGGTTGGCGCTGAGGCACGAACCTACGCAACAAATTGTTTATTAAGCTTTAGCTAATTCAGCACGCATTGCTGCAAGCACGGTATTGTAATCATTTGCATCATTTTCGCCTTTGGCACCAAAGATAGCAGAACCGGCTACAAAGGTATCCGCACCGGCTTGTGCAATCTCACAAATGTTGTCCACTTTAACGCCACCATCTACTTCCAGTCGAATATCCAAACCAGAATCATCGATCATTTTGCGTGCTTCGCGTAACTTGCCCAATGTTGCAGGAATGAAAGATTGACCGCCAAAACCCGGGTTTACTGACATCAATAACACCATGTCTACCTTATCCATCACATAATCAAGATAACTCAGCGGGGTTGCAGGATTAAATACCAGCCCTGATTTACAGCCTGATTCACGAATAAGCTGCAGGCTGCGGTCAATATGATCGCTAGCTTCGGGATGAAAGGTAATATAGGTAGCACCGGCTTTGGCAAAATCAGGAATAATACGATCCACCGGCTTTACCATCAAATGAACGTCAATATCAGCGGTAACACCATGGTTGCGTAGTGCTTCACAGACCAAAGGACCAATGGTTAAATTAGGCACATAATGGTTGTCCATTACATCGAAGTGAACAATATCTGCGCCTGACGCCAGCACATTGTCAACCTCAGGGCCTAACATTGCAAAATCTGCGGAAAGTATAGATGGTGCTATTTTAAAATCTGCCATGGTCAATCCTCTTGGTTTTACCGTCTAAATAACCTAAATACAAAATAATATAAATAAAAGGGTCGCGCATTCTACCCCATTGCGGCTACTGACTCCACCAGTGATTCACTCCTGACACTTTACAGACCTCACCTTTGCCGATTATGATGCGTACTCCTTGACTATTCGACGAGTTAAAATCATGTTTTACAGTATTGCCTTTCATACTCTTGCCGCCGTTATCTGGGTAGGCGGCATGTTTTTTGCCCATCAGTCATTGCGTCCGGCAGCGGCACAGGTGCTCGAACCCCCATTGCGTCTTGAACTGTGGGTACAGGTGTTTCGCCGCTTTTTTGTCTGGGTATGGTTGAGCATTATCTTATTATTTGCCTCAGGTTACTGGATGTTATTTAGTTACTTTGGTGGCTTTGCCGGTGCTGGCTTGCATATTCATCTCATGCACGGCGGCGGCATTCTTATGTTAATGATTTATCTGCATGTTTTTTTTGGCCCTTATAAAAGGTTACGTGATGCCGTTATTATTCAGGATTACCCACTTGCCGGCGCACAACTAAATCAGATTCGCAAATTAGTTGGACTAAACACGGTGATCGGCTTATTGGTCATTATTGTTGGTAGTGGGGGGCGCTATTTGTAAACGCCAGACTCAATACCCCTTGAAGTAGTGTATTGAATACCAGAGAGCTTTAAGGTAGTATCCGGCTCCAATTAGCACATTAACACGTACAAAGTGTTATGTGTATGATTTAACTGCACTTATGATGATTACTGGCAGCGTTCAGCTACTGTTCAGTTTGATATTGGCATAATCGCAGTTAGCAACTAAATAATCCTGTCACTCTGTTTATTTCAGTGATTAAGTTACAGATATTTTTTACCATTAATGTCAAAATTCGGCATTGTATATAATAAACACGTCTAATCAACTTAGGAGTAACCTATGAAACATAAAATTTTAGCCCTTATATCTGCTATCACACTTGCCGCAAGCGCTAACGTTGCTTTTGCTGGTGATGTTGCTGCAGGAAAAGCCAAATCTGCCGCTTGTGCTGCTTGTCACGGTGCTAAGGGTATTAGTGCCGTGCCAATGTACCCGAACCTGGCTGGTCAAAAAGAAACTTACACAATAAAACAAATGAAAGCGTTTAAAGACAAAGTTCGTATAGACCCAACAATGAATGCAATGATGGCTCCTTTAAGTGATGCTGACATGGCTAATCTGGCTGCTTATTACGCCAGTCTTAAATAAAACTCTGTTTTATTTTCAGGCATAAAAAAGCCAATGATTTTTCGGTCATTGGCTTTTTTTATGTTTGTTGTTTTTTTTCCACTCGATGTTAGCGCATCAACCGAGAAGACAGCTTACCAGGCAGAAAGTTTTCAACCATTTGAAACCCGTGATCAGAATGTTTTTAATCTGATTCATGGTCAGGCATTACCAACCAGCGCCCGCTTAAACAAAAAAACACAAGGCCTGTGGTCTACTAGCCTAATTATTACCAATACGCTAAATATTGAATCTAAGCATAACGAAAGCATATACCTCGATTACGAAAGCTACCGCTTTAACTTTTCATATCAGTATGGGTTCTTTGATAACTGGAACCTGAAACTGGATATTCCCGTCATGTATCAAGCTGGTGGTGTTTTTGATTCCGGCATTGATAAGTGGCACGTTTTATTGGGTGTACCACGCGCCAACCGTCCATTTGTAGAAAATAATCAATATAAAATCAACTATCAAAATCAGAATACACTTTTTATCGACCTGAATGAATCAAGCACTGCATTGGGCGACATACAAATTGCCATTGCGCGTTCACTAATAAACAATAAGCAGAGATCGTTAAGTTTATGGGGTAGTCTGAAACTACCCACTGGTGACAAAAATAAACTAAGCGGCAGCGGTGCCACTGATTTCTCTGCGTGGTTTGCACTAAACCAACGACTAAGTCAAAACTGGTTAATCAATGTTAATACCGGCGTGGTTTTTTTAGGTAGAAACACATTTCAAAATATACCGCTATCCGATCACGCACTTTACGGACACATCATGCTTGGTTGGAAAATAAGTAATAACATAAATCTAAAAGTTCAGTTGCAGGGCCATACCAGTTATTACGATCAGAGCCAGTTAAAAATTTTAGGAGACAGCTATTTCCTGGCACTTGGTGGTTCGATAAAAATGAATCTATGCAACCAGCTCGACCTGGCAATGAGTCAGGACATCAATGTGGGGGCTTCACCCGATGTTAGCTTATTGATTAACTGGCGCCATAACCCCGGCTGTTAACACATCATCCTGGTTAACGCCGCTTTAACCACCGAACTGTCTGCATCCGGTCGATGAGCGTTCTCACTTAAATAACGACGCCAGGCTTTGGCACCTGGGCAGCCCTGGAACAAACCTAAAACATGCCGCGTCATTGAATGCAGGGCAATGCCTTTTGCCAATTCGCCATCTATGTAATCACACATTTGCAGAACAATTTCTTCGCGCGTTTTTACCGTTGTTTTGTCATCGTGATAAACATCTTTATCTACTGATGCTAACAGATAAGGATTATGATAAGCCTCGCGACCTATCATCACGCCATCAACAAAATTTAACTGTTGCCGTAGTGTTTCGATGGTTTTAATGCCGCCATTTATGATGATGCTTAACTCCGGTCTTTCGCTTTTTAGACGATGCACAAAATCATATTTAAGTGGTGGGATTTCACGATTTTGTTTTGGACTTAAGCCTTTTAACCAGGCTTTTCTGGCGTGCACAATAAAACACTCACAACCTGCATCGGCAACTCTGACAACAAAATTTTCAAATGCCTGATAACTTTCCATATCATCGATTCCAATGCGACATTTGACCGTTACCGGTATCGCCACTTTTTCCTGCATTGATGCGATACAGTCTGCAACCAACTCAGGTTCTGCCATCATACAGGCACCAAAATTACCTGAGCTAACGCGATCGCTGGGACAGCCCACATTCAAATTCACTTCGTCAAAACCGGCATCTTCTGCCATTAATGTACATTGCGCTAAAGCCTGTGGCTCGCTGCCACCCAGTTGCAATGCCAGAGGATGCTCTTGTGCATGGAAAGCAAGCAATCTTTTTTGGCTGCCTACTTTTTGTCTGTTATGCAACAAGGCACCGGTATTAACCATTTCGGTATACAGCAAACTGTGTTTTGTAATCAAGCGTAAAAAATAACGGGCGTGACGATCCGTCCAGCCCATCATGGGTGCGATTGAAATTTTTCGTGAAATCATTCAGGCATTTTACCGTAACTCAATAGCCAGTAACATTGAAGCTGCTGCTGGATTTTGATTAATGGCTGCAGCGAAACTACTAACTAATTTACCTGCCTGTGATGAGTACATTTTTTTCTGTTCCTGCTTATTTGACAATTTAGACAGCATGCGCAAATTAGATAGTGCAATCGCGTTAGCTGAAGGTAGGACACCATCATATATACTTTTTGAGCGAAACAATAAACTGGTATCACTGGCAATCGATTCAAAATATGCACCTGAGGTTTTATCTAAAAAAAGCTTGTTCTGATTATCCTGTAACTCAAACGCCCAGTTTAGCCAGCGCTTATCTTTACTGGCCTGATAAACTTCTAACAGGCCATATATCAACCAGGCATAATCCGATAAAGTTGCTGCAGAGCCAACCTCATTCGCTCGGTACTGTCGATAAAGTGTTTTACTTTCCTGGACATAAAGATTGTTTTTAACAAAATCGAGCGCCTGTATTGCCGGTTCCAACAATACAGGTTTATTGAACAACACAGAAGCTTTGGCAAAAGCTGCCAACATCATACCGTTCCACGCGGTTATAATCTTGTCATCCAGATGCGGCCTGGGACGTTGACGTCGTATTTTATTTAATTTTTTCTTAGCCGAAACCAGCCATTTTGTTTGCTGACTGGTTAGTGTTACCTTCTTAAAATCTTCATCCACTGAAAATATATTCAGGTTGGTAAATTCATTGAATGGATCAGAATCAATATTGCCATTTTTTCTTATATAGAAATATTTTTTCATAAATTCAAACTCAGACTGTGAAAGAACTTTCTTCAGTTCGATCTCATACCATAAATAATACGCACCCTCTGACTTTTTTTTATTTTTATCTTTATCCGTAACCGACTTATCCGCACGTTCACTAACCGCATCCAGCGCTGAATAAAAACCACCATCAGGCGATTGCATTTCATCTATGACAAACTTTAATGTTTCTAATACGATTTGTTTGTGTTTCTGCTGTGGATCAACCCGATAGTAATCACTGTAAGCCATTGTCATTAACGCCTGACTGTATAACATTTTTTCAAAGTGCGGGACCTGCCAATGTTCATCAACAGAATATCGATGAAATCCCCCTGCCACCTGATCATATATACCACCGTCTGCCATCGCGTCGAGTGTTACACGCATCATTTTACTTACCGTATTAGTACTGCCTGTGGACTTTGTTTTATTTAAACCACCCTCGTTCAAACCAGCCAATGACAATTTATTTAAAAAAGCAAATATTCCCGGACGTGGAAA
>JAFLJY010000297.1 GCA_022712755.1 Gammaproteobacteria bacterium | reverse complement strand
GATGTCACCACGGTGCCATACAAGCAGATCGTCATTGCGATGGGTGAAGGTGCCAAAGCATCACTGGCTGAATTTGATTACCTGCTGATGAATTCAAATATTCAGCAAGCAGCGTAAACCGGCCATCGTAGTAACTGCATTTGAAAAAGGGATGCCGCAAAGGTATCCCTTTTCCTGTTTATACCGGTAGATAATTTTACTTGTTCTATTACAGTCCTAATGCACTAAGGTCCACTTTCCCATCTTTTATCGGTGGACACCAGAAATAGCTTCCACTGACTGGTTGAGTAAAATTGAATAAAGCGTCAACGGTTCCATCATCCTCACCGACCATTCTCTTTAGCAGGGCTTCAAAAGCATCAAGCGTGTGACCAAAAGAAACAAACACTAAACCAGCCTTCGAAGCATCGGCCCACGGCATGGAACGACGTACGACAAATGCCTCAGGTTCAAAATCCTCCTGGGCTGTGCGTTTGACGTGAGCGGATTGTGGCGCGTCTTCAATCTCTTCGTTATCACTGATACGGCGTCCTATCGTGTTGTCCTGTTCTGAAACAGGCATTGCCTGAAAATGTGCCAGGTCGTGAACCCACTGTTGCACCGCTACAAAGCTGGAACCATCCAGACCTTCGCCGCGCCCCTGAACGATTGCGGCATTGACAGCATCATCACCTTGCGGATTTTCAGTACCATCTACATAACCACTCAAATCACGGCTATCTTTGTATTGAAACGCATCAATCACATTTTTTAGTTCAAAACTATCTGACAGTAGCTGCTGGATTTCTAAAGACCGATGTAACAGTTCGCCCCGATCATCGCCGCGTAACCAGATCCATAACGAGGCGGGTGTACTGGGAACATCAAAACCAGAACCCGTGTAGCTGGGAAAGGCTTTTAAACCTTCGATATTTTTGCTTAATACTTTTAGTAAGGAATGCCCAAGACCGATAACAGTGCTATCCCCATCAATATTTTTAACCAATGACTGAAGTAAAAGGTCTGGTCTGGCTTCTGCTTTCAACGAAAAAATAAGATATCGGGCAAGAGGAGGTACATCAGCCAGAATGCCTGTTTGTATTTTGTACATAAATGTATGCCTCCTGTTGTTTTGTTTCGATGTTTCGATGTTTAGCTGATTCTCAATGAATCATATACAAACCACAAGAGCTGCTTTGTTGTATTTTGCTTTTCATGTTTACCCTCATAAAACAGGTTTTCGTGCTCAAATGTCAAAGGTTTCTTGATGGCTTAAATTGTTCTATTGGAACATCTGGCCAGAGGTCAGCAGTTGATTGTCTGCCGAAGTGTTGCTAAATAATACTAAATGCCAACTGTTAAAAACACCATTTGGTGTATCTGTCACAAATGCTGCTTAGAGTAACTTTTCGACCCATTGGACTTCAAGCCCTGGTCATATTTAAAAAACTTGATTTATTGACCGCACCTGTAGTACAACTAAGCTTCAATTCTAATAGTGGGGTCACGAGTATGTCGGAAAAAGAAACTGCATCTAAAGAACAACAGACAAAAGAAGGCATCAGTCGCAGAGACGTGTTACTGGGTATGAGCGCTGCTGCAAGCATGGTTTATGCCGGTTCTGCATCAGCGGTCTCCTCGAAAGAACACGATCACAGTAAACATTCGACCCAGTTAACGGATCTGATGGATGCGGTAAATAACTGTACCGATAAAGGCCGTCGCTGCATCTCACACTGCATGGTCAGTTTTACCGAAGGTGATACCGACCTGGCAGAATGCGCGAGCAAGGCACATGAGATGATGGCTATCTGTGGTGGTTTTGCCTACCTGGTCGCATCGAACTCCAGTTACATCAAAGAGTACGCTAAGGTCTGTGAAAAAGTTTGTGTGGACTGTGCCAAAGAGTGCAATAAACACGACCAGCACAAAGAATGTAAAGCCTGTGCAGACGCTTGCGATGATGTCGTTGATGCGATCAAACTCAGCCTGTCTTAAACAGCAGAACGTATAACATCCCGTAAGGGGTGTTATATGTTCTGGAAAAATGCTTCTAAATATATTAGATCATACTAAACTAATTATCGATTTTGCTCAGAATTCTAGAAACAAGGCCACGACCTTGGAGATGCTGTACGTGAAGCCGAGTGTTGTCAGATTAAGGCCGACACTGATTAGTGTTTGAACTAATGTTTACTTGAATCGTACTAACACACGGTATAGACTCAGCCTTGATGCAAAAAAACGCTAACAATCCAATTTTTCAAACTCTGTTGATCCTGTGTCTCAGTATTGCACTGTTACTGGCGCAGACAAATCAGTTGCATATGCATCTTGAGCATGATGATCACTCTGATACATCAGGACATGCTGTTGATGTGCATGCCGCGTCGATACTGCATGATTTTGATTTGAACCATCATGATGCGTTTCTTGATGATGACCATCATCACGCTGCAATTGATCTCAGTCCTGACAATTTAATACAAAAAACAAATTTATTAAATCCCCTGATACTCATTCTTCTTTTTATCGGACTTTTACTTGTTCTTCCTCGCCTGGCTTTCAGGGTTAGGCAAAGGCCCTATATAAAACGCTTTACCTCCCGCTATTATTTATTTCAACCCCCTTTGCGAGCACCACCCTTAATCTAATTTACCAGTGAATTAACACCGGTATATCTACTGTAGTTGAATTTTACATCTGCAATGAGTCTGCCTCGGACTTTTGTAGGTTGTGGTTTATCAATTACCAATCTTATTTTTAAAATCTTAATTAAACATCAGCAGGCCTTGCGCTAAAAACTGCGTGGGCAATGGATTATTTAAGAATTAATCAACAAAGGAGATAGCATCAACATGTTATCCAGATCAGCTATTATTTTCGGCACTATACTGTTGTTTTTTAACACGGTATTACATGCTGAATCGAGCGTGAAATCACTCGAGCAGAATACAGACAGGCAACGCATTAATTTGCAACAAGCCATCAGTAAAACATTTGAACACAACCCGGCACTACGATCTTTTAGTTATGCACTCAAAGCACAGCAGGGCAGACAATTTCAGGCTGGCCTGACAGCCAGTCCTGAACTGAGTTTCATGGTTGAAGATGCACTCGGTACCGGGGATTTTACAGGCCTGGATAATGCGCAGGCGACACTGGGTATTGCCTGGGTAGTAGAGGGTGAAATACGACAGAGTTACATTGATGTCGCAGATGCTGGCGCATCTTCACTATCAAGCGAGGCGGATAGTAAACGTCTTGATGCTGCCGCTGAAACCGCCCATTTATACATTGTCGTTCTCGCCAATCAGACACGTTTGAGTAATGCAATTAAAACCGTAACGCTGGCAGAAGATACCGTATTAGCGGTTAAAAAACGCGTGTTGGCTGGCAAGACACCTGGTGCTGAACTGGCACGAGCCCGTGCAGAATTCTATCGCCGGCAACTGGGACATGAAGATATTGAACATGAGCTGAAGTCTTCCATTCGTTTATTAGCCGCACAATGGGGCAAAACTCAACCGGACTTTAACCAGGTTGAAGGCAATATCTTTAAGCTGCCGACCATCCTGCCTTTTGACGTTCTTAAAAAACAACTGGAACGCAGTCCGGAATTTACCCGCCTGATGTCAGAGGAACGCTTAAACCAGGCACAGCTAAATCTGGCTGAGTCAAAAAGTGATTCGCCATGGCGAGTGAACCTTGGTATCCGTCATTTTGAAACCAGCAACGATCAGGCTCTGGTTGCCGGCATTAGTATTCCCTTTGGTGAACGCAGCCGAAATACTGGCGGCATCATCGAAGCGCGGGAAAATTTATCGCAAACCCAGGCGCAGGCAGATGCCTTAAAAGTACGTTTTGAAACCACGCTTTATGTGTTATCTGAAGAAATGCAACACGCTCACCATAGTGTTGGTGCCTACCACAACGATATTATTCCACAGCTGGAAAAGGCGTTAAAAGAAACCCGCAGAGCATATAACCTGGGGCGCTACAGTTATCTTGAATGGCGCACTGTACAGGTTGATTTACTGGATGCACGCAGTGCATTAGTTGAAGCCAGTATCGACATGCATTTAAAAGTTATTGAAATTGAACGTTTAACCGGTGTGTCTATGGTGCAATTAGCGACACAGGCGGTTAGCAAATCATGAGAAACAATATGAAAACACTATTACAACTATTGGGCATTGCTTTTTTAAGCAGCCTGTTACTCGCCTGTGGTGATATCAGTCATTATTTTGATTCAGATAGCGAACAGGGCGTAGATGCTGAATACGAAGAGGAGATAGAGAAAGGACCTCATGGTGGCCGCTTGCTTACCAGCGGTAATTTCACTCTTGAACTGGCTATTTTTGAAACCGGTGTACCGCCGGAGTTTCGTGCCTGGGGCAGTTTTAAAGACCAGCTTCTGGCGCCAACTGACTTTGAGCTTACTATCACACTGACTCGCCTTAGTAGTATTGAAGGTGGCAAAGTGGATAGTATTAACTTCACTCCTCAGGGTGATGCCCTGCGCGGCGACATGGAGATTGTTGAACCACACTCATTTATCGTCACTATCAATGTAGTCCATAAAGGCGCTCAACACCGCTGGCAATATGATAATTTTGAAGGCCGCACCAAAATTGAAACCGCCGTTGCCAAAGAACTGGAAATAGAAACCGCTGTTGCCGGTGATGTTGTGTTGCAGGAAAC
>JAFLJY010000126.1 GCA_022712755.1 Gammaproteobacteria bacterium | reverse complement strand
CTACCGGCATACCGCCACCGATGACTTTGCCCAGTGTGGTCAGGTCGGGGACAATGCCGTAATAAGCTTGTGCGCCGCCTAAAGCGACACGAAAACCGGTCATGACTTCATCAAAAATAAGCACGATGCCGTGTTTGCTACAGGTCTCGCGCACGCCTTCTAAAAAACCAGCGACGGGTGGAATGCAGTTCATATTCCCTGCCACCGGTTCGATAATGACGCAGGCAACCTGGTCAGTTATTTCAGTAATGGCGTTATTGAAGGCTTCAAGATTGTTATAGGGCAGGGTGACGGTAAGTTCTGCAAGTGCAGCGGGTACACCGGGTGAACTAGGCTGGCCGAGTGTTAATGCTCCTGAACCGGCTTTGACTAATAATGAATCAGCATGGCCATGGTAACAGCCTTCAAATTTCACCAGCTTGTCGCGACCGGTAAAGCCACGTGCGAGGCGAATCGCACTCATGGTCGCTTCTGTTCCTGAACTTACCATGCGAACCATGTTCATTGATGGCACCAATTCACAGACCTTGTCCGCCATGGCAGTTTCAAGAACCGTTGGTGCGCCAAAACTCAGGCCGTTGCCTGCCGCATCACGTACAGCCGTAATTACCTCAGGGTGCGCATGACCTAGAATCATCGGTCCCCAGGAGCCCACATAGTCTATATATTGCTTGTCGTTTTCATCAACAATATAGGCATCATGTGCACGTTTAATAAATACCGGGTCACCACCAACGCCAGCAAAGGCGCGAACCGGTGAATTGACCCCGCCGGGGATGTGATTTTGAGCAGCATTGAATTGTTCGGACATGGTTTTACCTGACATTTGTAGTAGTTTATGTATAGCAGTTAAATATGATTTTTATCTGGGCGCGATTTTACCTTAATAATAAAAATTGTGTTGCAGGGTTTGGAAATGAATTGTGGTAGTGGTATGGTTTTAAGCATCAATTCACAAAATGGCTGGGGGTAGAGTTATGAGTGCAGACATAACGAAGTATCCGGGTGAAAACATCAACGTTGAATGGGATGGCAGGCTTTGTATTCATATTGGAGAATGCAGTTTTTCCGAAGGTGACTTATTTGTCGGTGGGCGTGATCCATGGTGCAAACCTGATCTGACCTCTGTTGATGATGTGGTTGATGTGGTTAAACGCTGCCCGACAGGTGCTATTTCATTTCAGTCTAACGATAACGCTGTTACAGAAACAGCAGATTCAGAGAACAGGGTGACCGTGAGTTATCAGGGGCCCTATTTTATTCGAGGTAATCTGGATATAGACGGTGCAGTCGGTGACATGCCGGGGGTTCGGTTTAGAGCAGCCCTGTGCCGGTGTGGTGCTTCGAAAAACAAACCATTCTGTGATAACAGCCATGAAGAAATCAATTTTAAAGATTACGGTGCGATTGGTGAAAAAGGTGAGGCGCTTGAATCGTCTGACGGAAAATTGAAAATTACTCAGATTAAAGATGGCCCGATCATGTTGAACGGAAATGTTGTTTTGCAAACCAGTAGCGGGCGTGTTGCCTGGTCAGGAACCAAAGTCGCGTTATGTCGCTGTGGTGCATCTGCAAACAAGCCGTTCTGTGATGGTAGTCATAAGACGACTGGTTTTAAAACAGAGAAGTAAGTTTAGCGGCTGAGCCAGGGATGTGCTGATCGCTCGGGTATGCTGGAGTGCAAATGATTGCCTGGAATACTATTTACCGTTTTCTCCAGGCAACGCTATTTGCTTATGGGCATCTCTATTAATTCTGTTTGAGCAGATTTGTACTTGAGAGATCCAAGATCAAGGCGAAGATCGCAGCAAATAGTGAGCTATTTGCAAGATTTTCAACGAAGTTATTGAATTTCTCAAGTGCGAAGATGCCAATCATGAATTAATAGAGATGCCCTTATGTCAGAGTTTAATACTTGTCCGTCACCGCACCTTCTGACGCAGACACCGCTAGCCTTGCATATTTCGACAAAATGCCGCGAGTGGCTTTTGGTGCTGGCTTTTTCCATTTGGCGAGGCGGCTGTCGATTTCTTGCTGTGGAATATTCAGGTTTACTGATCGCGTTTCGGCATCAATAGTGATGCTGTCGCCGTCTTCGATAATAGCAATCGCGCCACCAATCATTGCCTCCGGGGTGATGTGACCAACAACAAAGCCGTGGCTGCCACCGGAGAAGCGACCATCGGTAATTAATGCCACTTCTTTACCCAGCCCTTTGCCCATAATGGCGCTAGTCGGGCTTAGCATTTCGCGCATGCCCGGGCCGCCAACCGGACCTTCATAGCGAATTACGATAACATCATCTTTTACTACGGTATCATCCAGCACCGCAGCCAATGCTGCTTCTTCAGAGTCAAATACCCGTGCGTTACCGGTAAAACTCAGTCCTTCTTTACCGGTGATTTTCGCCACTGAACCGCCGGTAGCGATGTTGCCATACATAATAACCAGGTGGCTGTCTTTTTTGATCGGGTTGTCCAGTGGGCGAATAATGTCCTGTCCGGCAGGGTAGGGTTTTACCTCGGCCAGGTTTTCTGCCATGGTTTTACCTGTTACCGTCATGCAGTCACCATGCAATAAACCGGCATCCAGCAGCGTTTTCATTAAAGGCATAATACCGCCGATGGCGATTAACTCTGACATCAAATAGCGTCCGCTGGGTTTGAGGTCGGCCAGCATGGGCACCTTTGCACCAATGCGGGTAAAGTCATCCAGCTCCAGTTCGACATGCGCAGAGTGAGCGATTGCCAGCATGTGTAAAACAGCGTTAGTGGAGCCGCCTAATGCAATAATCATGGTGATGGCATTTTCGAATGCTTTGCGCGTCATGATGTCTCTGGGTTTAATGTCCTTTTCAATTAAGTTCATTACTGCTGTGCCTGCGCGAAAACAGTCGCTTTTTTTATCTTCAGATACGGCTTCCTGAGCTGAGCTATTGGGTAAACTCATGCCCATGGCTTCAATCGCAGAGGCCATGGTGTTGGCGGTGTACATGCCGCCGCAGGAGCCGGGGCCGGGAATTGATGTTTCTTCAACGATTTTTAATTCTGCTTCGGACACGTTGCCTGCTGCCACGCCGCCCACTGCTTCAAAAACAGAAACGATATCACGATGCTCAGCGCCAGGTTTGATAGTGCCGCCATAAACAAAAATAGAAGGACGGTTCAGGCGTGCGAAGGCGATCATACAGCCAGGCATGTTTTTGTCACAGCCACCAAATGCCACCACGCCGTCAAACCCTTGTGCGCTACTGACGGTTTCGATTGAATCGGCTATCACTTCGCGAGAGACCAATGAATAACGCATGCCCTGCGTACCCATGGAAATACCGTCAGAGACAGTGATAGTATTAAAGATGACGCTTTTTCCGCCGGCTTCATTAACACTCTGCGCGGCTTCTTCTGCCAGCTTGTTAATGTGCATGTTGCAGGGGGTAATCATGCTCCAGGTTGATGCAATGCCAACCTGTGGTTTTTTGAAATCGGCGTCATTAAATCCGACTGCGCGTAACATCGCGCGACTGGGCGCACGTGATATGCCGTCAACAACTACGGAAGAATATTTACGTGTTTTATCATTTGCCATTTCTTTCACCTTCTGCGGCTAAGTTTCTATAATATAAAGAGTTGCATAAGCTTGTAGGTTCGAGTCTTGCCCCAATGCCAGTAAGTTAAGACTTTTGCCGTCATTCCGGCAGTCTTTTAGCCGGAATCCATGATGGGTAGAGTCTGATATAACTAGCATTGTACCCGCTGACCAATGGATTCCGGCTAAAAGACTGCCGGAATGACGAACATTACTGCTTAACTTACTGGCATTGAGCCTTACCCCAACCTGCGAGCTAAATTTTGTTTCATGTAAAAACACATATCATAACTAAATCGCGTATATTACCAGCGTTGTTAAACAAAAAGTGTGCCGAGAACACAAAATGGATAAAAAAACCAAAAACCATCAAAGCAATAATGGTGCCCATGTAGACTGGTTCCGACAATCAGCCCCTTATATACACGCGCACCGTGGCAGTACGTTTGTCATCCTGTTTGGTGGCGAAGCGGTGGAGCATGATGGTTTTGCACATTTTATTCATGACATTGCACTGTTAGGTAGTTTGGGGGTGCGTATTATATTGGTGCATGGTGCCAGGCCGCAGATCAAACAGCAGTTAAATGCATTAGATTTCCATTCCGAATTTGCTGATGGTTTGCGTATTACATTAAGCGAACATATGGCTGGCGTTGAGCAGGCTGTCGGTCAAACACGTTTGCGCATTGAAGCACAACTTTCTATGGGCTTGCCGAATACACCCATGGCGGATGCATCGGTACGTGTGGTATCCGGCAATTTCATCACCGCACAACCTTTTGGCATACATAATGGTATTGATTTTTGCCAGACTGGCAATGTTAGAAGCGTTGATGCACAGTCCATTAATCAGCAACTGGCCAATGATAACGTCGTACTCATTTCGCCCATCGGTTATTCACCCACCGGCGAAGTTTTTAATTTGCTAGCTGAAGATGTGGCAACACAAACCGCCATCGCTTTAAAAGCGGACAAGTTAATTTTTGTCATGGAAAATAATGGTGTTACTGACAAAGATGGCAATTTACTGCAACAACTGGATTTACCACATGCTAAAAACTGGCTAAGTAATCATCGTAAAAGCGGGCACGGTAATAGCGAACAGGTAAATCAATCTGTGAGTTATTCCAGTGATGAATTTATAGGCGAGTTTATAGAAACGCAAGCACATTTAAACAACGCCGCCATCGCCTGTCGTGGCGGAGTTCACCGGGTGCATTTGATTAGCCGGAAAATTGATGGCGCATTACTACTGGAACTGTATACCCGGGATGGTACCGGCACACTGGTTACTGCCGGTAATTATGAAGGTTTACGTACAGCAGGTATAGAAGATATCGGTGGCATTATGGAGCTGATCTCACCACTGGAAGAGGGCGGTGTGCTGGTGAAGCGTTCGCGTGAACAACTGGAACTGGATATAAATAATTTTACTGTAATCGAACGCGACGGCATGGTAATCGCCTGTGCCGCACTTTTTATTTTTAACAAAGAACAGTCCGCAGAGCTCGCCTGCCTTGCCGTCCACCAGGACTATCAAACACAGGGGCGTGGCGACGATCTGATGCAGCATCTTGAATGGCAGGCAAGAAAGAAACACATGAATAAAATATTTACCTTAACCACGAGAACCATGCACTGGTTTCTGGAGAGGGGTTTTGTTGAGTGTGGCACTGAGCAATTACCCGTAGAAAAAAAATCATTGTATAACTATCAGCGTAATTCTAAAGTTTTTTGTAAAAGGTTAAATTAATGGTTAATACACATTACGCACCGTCATTCCCGCATGTTTCTAGCGGGAATCTATTACCTGTAAGATGGATTCCTGCTAGAAACATGCAGGAATGACGATGCAATTAACCATTAACCATTAACCATTAATCCATGACTTTCTTACAAGTACCACAAAGCATCATTGAAGAAAATGTATTCAATGCGCTGAAAGAAGATATTGGTGAAGGTGATATAACGGCACAACTAATTCCACACGATAACATTTCGCTGGCAACCGTTATTAGCCGAGAGCCTTGTGTGTTTTGTGGTCTCGACTGGTTTGAAGAGGCCTATCGCCAGATTGATGATGAAATATTAATCGACTGGTTTGTTGATGATGGTGAAAGCATCGCAGCTGACCAGATTATCTGCACCATCAGTGGTTCATCGCAGAATATTGTTAGCGGTGAACGCGCTGCACTCAATTTTGTACAAATGCTGTCGGCAACCGCTACCCTGTCCGCTTTATATGCCAAAAAAGTTGCTGATACCACAAGCAAAGTTCTGGACACCCGCAAAACCATTCCTGGTTTACGTTTGGCACAAAAATATGCCGTCTCCTGTGGTGGTTGCGAAAATCACCGTTTAGGTTTGTTTGATGCCTTTTTGATAAAAGAAAACCACATTCACGCCTGTGATGGTATAACTAATGCCATTAAAGAAGCACGTTTTTATAACCCGGATTTACAGGTAGAAGTTGAAGTTGAAAATTTAAATGAATTACAGCAGGCGATAGACGCGGGTGCTGACCGTGTATTGCTGGACAATTTCAATATGGAAACTTTGTTGCAAGCCGTGTCTATTTGTAAAGGAAAAATAATTTGTGAAGCCTCCGGCAATATCACACTAGACAATATTCATGGTATTGCCAAAACGGGTGTGGACTATATTTCTACTGGCGCCTTAACCAAAGACATAAAAGCCATCGATCTGTCCATGCGTTTTGATTAACTGGTAATCTATCAACTTGATGCCTGCAATAAGAAAGTTCTACCGGTCTGTACTGCTTGTTTTATGGCTAATTATCAGCATTAATCTAACCATCCTGTTCTTACGTAATACCCGAGAGCCACAGGGTTTTGCTACTAACATGGTTGGCAAATTGCTGGGGCTTCTTGCCCGTTTTTTTGGCGTAAAAATAAAAACTTATGGCACGCCTCTGGCAGAAAAAACATTGTTTGTTGCCAATCATATTTCCTGGCTGGATATTCTTGTACTTGGCCATCTCCTGCCGGTACATTTTTTATCCAAACATGAAGTCAAAGCCATACCGATAATAGGCTGGCTGGCAACGCGAGCAGGTACATTATATATAAAGCGTGGCTGTCGAATATCGGCCTCGGACTCAAGCAGTGACATTACCTCTGTTTTAAAACAGCAGCATAACAGCCTGATTTTTGCCGAAGGCACAACCACCGATGGCCACATAAAAAAATTCCACAGTCGTTTGATGCAAAGTGCCATCGACGCCCATGCTATGGTGCAACCGGTAGCGATTTTTTATCCACGTAAAATTCAAAAGAGCCGAGATCCGCAAACCAATAACATAGAAATAAATCCGGTGACACTGTTTCTTGGTGACACCTCTACGGGTGAATCGTTTGATTTAATTAGCCGCGCGCCCGGTATTGATGTTGAAGTGCATTTTCTCGAACCCATACACAGTAAAGATAAAACCCGTGATGAGATTGCACAACATGCCTATGATGAAGTGGTTGCTGCGATTAAAGCGATAAAAGCAGGAAAGCTTTTTGACGCAGAGAAAAAATGAGAATAGTTTTTTTAGTGCGAGCAGGATGTGCAAGTCTGAATTTCGTCTGACAGTTAGTGCCAGAAATGAAATGGCTGGTTTCGACACAAAAGAGAAGTTGGCAGTTATCAGTCGGCAGTAAAAGCAAAACCAGTGTTTTTGCCAGGCAGATCGCGGCTTTTAGGTTATTTTGTTTTTAACTGCAAACTGATAACTGCCGACTGCCAACTTCTCTTTATGACCAATATCAGCCATTTCGAACAAAAATACGCGACACAAAAAACAAACAGGACGCAGAAACCACAATAGCCGGTCCGGTCGGAAAATCCCAGTTCAATGATGCAAGCAAACCTGAAACAACTGCGGCTATTGCCATAAACACGGAAACCAGTACCATTTGTTTGGGTGATTTAGAATACAGCCGTGCGGTCGCCGCCGGGATGATTAACAAAGCGGTAATTAAAAGTATGCCGACAACTTTTAACGCCACGGCAATCACCAGAGCAAGTAAAACCATAAAAATAAATCGTATTTTTTCAACCGCAATGCCGTCTATGCGTGCCAGCTCTTCATTAACCGACATTGAAATCAGGGGCGATAATATCTGACTGAATACCAGCAAAATAATCACTACACTGGCGTACATAAGCACCAGATCAGATGGGCCAACAGCAAGCAGATCACCAAACAGATAAGACATTAAATTTATATTAAAACCCTGCGCCTGAACCACTGACAGCACAATTAAACCTAAGGCAAGGGCACTATGTGAAAGAATACCTAATAAGGTATCGGTGGATAAGTCACGTTGTTTTTCCAGCCAGAACAATAAAGCCGCCATCAACACGCCAATCAAACCCACTCCAAACATTGGTAATTGTTCAGCGGCAATTGCCAGCGCCACACCTAACAGGGCAGCATGTGCCAGGGTGTCACCAAAATATGCCATGCGTCGCCAGACCACCACGCTGCCTAAAGGCCCGACAACCAGAGCCAGTGCAATACCGGCGGCGAGGGCATAGTATATAAAACTGTCCATTTATTGTTTGTCCTGATTAAACTCACAACTATGACAATGCTCTGAGGCAACAATATTACCGTGAATATCATGCTCATGGTCGTGATGATGTGAATACAAAGCTAAACCATCAATGGCATCACCAAATAGTTTGATGTATTCAGGGTGTTCGCTAACATCATCAGGATGGCCGGTACAACAAATATGGGTATTTAAACAAATGACCCGGTCGGTTTGCGCCATTACCAGATGTAAATCATGCGATACCATCAGGATACCGCAGTCATGTTTGTCGCGGATCTCACGTATGGTTTTATACAGTGCCTGCTGACCAATAATATCCATACCGGAAGCGGGTTCATCCAGCACTAAAAGCTGCGGTTGTTTTAGTAAGGCGCGAGCCAGCAACACGCGTTGCATTTCGCCGCCTGAGATGTTCTGCATGGCTGATTGCAACAGGTAGCTACAATTAACCTCATCAAGTTTCTGTTGACATTGCTCTAGCGTATACCGGTTACTGACATTTAAAAAATCGACTACCCGCAATGGCATAACTTCAGGCACAACAATGCGTTGTGGTACATAACCGATGCGTAGATTTTTCCTGGTTTTTACCTTGCCCGAACTGGCATCACAAAGCCCGAGTAGAATGCGTATAAGGCTGGTTTTACCCGCACCATTGGGACCGATTAAGGTAATAATCTCCCTGTTGTGTACCTGTAAACTTACTTCGGTAAGGATGGTTTTGCCACGTGCAACAAAACGAATGTTTTCTGCGGCCAATAAAACATTGTTATTAGTGAGCGGAATTTCGGTAATCTTTAGCATTTTAGTGTTTATCTGAAAAAATCAGGTTCGTAGTGAAAGCAATTGTCCTGGTAGGGTGGACATGTTTTTTTGCCCACGCGTTAATCAGCCTGTAGGTTGGGGTGAGGCACGAACCCCAACAGTAGTGGCACATGGATGTGCCGTT
>JAFLJY010000301.1 GCA_022712755.1 Gammaproteobacteria bacterium | reverse complement strand
AGAAGTTTTTTTGTTTGGCTTTACCACGATTATATTTTTATTTGCCGGTCTGGGTGCGATTATTACAGGTTTGCTGATGATGGCAGGGGTTTTACCGGAAACCTGGATTGCAGGTGTCTCCAGCTTTGGTATCGCCACCGGTATCAGCAGTGCTGTGTTGTGGAAACCGATGATGTTAATGCAGGGAAAGTCAGCGGAAAAACAAAAACCGAGCAGTGATTTTGTTGGACTGGAATTTGTTTTGGCGGAAGATATAAGTACAACAACACCAGGCAGTTACCGCTATTCAGGGATAAACTGGAAAGTTGAAGTTGATAGCAGTAGTGATGATAATGCTATAGTGAAGGGTCAACGTGTTGTCGTAATGGCAGTGCAGGTAGGTGTGTTTCAAGTAGTTAAAAGATAATTTTCTTACACAATCAACACGAAAAGTTTTTACCGGTGCTCGTCAAGCAAAAGAAGAAAAAAATAGAGCTGCACACGCTACTTGTGAGCGAATGCTACAAATATGATGATGGTAAAAGAAATGGAAATACTTATAAAATTTATTTTTTCACTGTAGTATTAAATAACAAGGAAGTAAAGCTGAATACTATTATGAAAAGGATGGAATATGCGTTAATGGTGTTGTTGATTTTGGCGGCGAATTATCACTGTCTGAGGCGAGAGAAAAAATCATAATCGATAAAAAACTTTCATCTGTAAAATCGACGCTTAATATTTACAGGTTTAAATAAATAGGAAAAGATATGGAATTTACTGCTTCTGACTATAATAGCTTGCAGCAATGGTTAAGAGATAACTGGGGCGTAAAGGCTGAGTTTAGCAACGGTTGTGTCGTCTGGTTAGAGAATGACCTTGAAATGATTTGGGGTACAGATCCATACGGGCAAGACTGGGGATGTAATTATAAAAGCGGGTGGGACTTGTCGATTATAAATTGGTTAAAATATTGGGATGTAGAACGAACAGAGTCCGGCGGTTTAACTGTAATGAATTAGAAATTATGAAGGAAATGATATGAGTAATACATTTATTAATATGCAAATTTGTAATCCGAACTTATGCGAAGGATGCCTGCCTCGAAATATACCAGCTAATTTCAATGTGGCCGACACCGGAATTTGCGGAAAATGTGGTGAATTAAACGAAGTGTGGGATTTGGATTTATTAGATTTATACCGGTCTAAAGGGCTTTCGGACGATGAAATATGGAAGAATTACCCAAGATTGAGGTTGTCTGTAAATAACGTTTTATCCATCCAAATGGTTAAACAATTATTTGAGAAAAGATTATGAATAATAAATATGACTTTGATAGTGATGCTATAAAGACTCTTGAAGCACCAACTTTAAAGAATCGCGCTATAACTGGTTGGCGTGTATATACAGGAAGGTTAAGCATAATTAAGAAACGACAAACATCATGGATAAGTGCAACTGAATTAAGCTTGCCAATGTTAATTGTATGCGTGATTGCCTCATTTATATTATTTGGCTATTGGTTAATAGATGAGATCAACTTTAATAGATTACTGCTTGGCTTAAGCATTTTTGGTGGCTTGTCGATTGTAGCTGTTATCGTCTCTAAAGGCTCCATATCTTATAGTATGGATATCAACAGTTCAGAAGTAGATTAAAATGATGGTAAAACACTAATGTATTACAAGCAGTTAAAAAATAATTCGTCTTATACAATTAACACGAAAGTTCTTTTAGTACGCTGCACATTAATGATATTCTTGATTAAACTCAGAAGACCCGCCGAAGCAGGCTCCTATCTTCCGAGCGTGTTCAACCTTAGCGAGTATGCAAAAACTGCATGGATAGGGTATGAACAAGACATATTTTAACATTTAAAAAAAGAAACTCAATGTCAAACAAAGATAGCCAAAAACAAATCTACCGAGATTGTCGCCATAAAACAGGGCTAACCCCTTTACAATGGGGGCACCTCTTTACCCTGGGCGGTACCGGCGGCCAAAAAGAAGTAAATAAAAAAGAACTAGATCCTGGCGAGGTAAATAGTCGAGGCGTTAATATGCCTGAAGCTCTGGCAGCTCAGCTTTTGGTTAAGTTAGACAAAGAAGGTTTTGAAATAACCAAAATTGTTTTCGATGATAATGGTGTAATTAAAAGATTTCCAAGAAAAAAGAAAAGAACTAAAGTGGTAACTTAAAGGTTTTTTCATCATTCAAATCCCACATGTAGTGACGTAAATCACTTTCCTCCATAACAAGCCCAAGATCCTTCTGAAATTGATCGTCTGAATCGGCAGGAATCATATATAAAGCAGTTGGCCCTTCTTTTGTATCTGTAATCAACATACATGCCATTGCATCAGAAGACGTAAGGTTGTACCGCAATCCTTTAATAAAAAACCGCTCTGCGTTAACAAGACGGCTAATTAATTCTTTTTCTTCGATACTCTCAAAAGGAATCCAATTTTGATCTACAACCATGAAAGATACTGTATCAATCATTACGTTACCGGATGCAGTTACAAAGAACGCACAAATACTTAGCAGGTGGGTTTCCTCATATTCTTCAAATACAGAAAACTCAACCGCAAAATTTTTCTGAATTCTGTCATATACGTTTTTTTCCATATACACAGGCATATCAGGCATATGTTTAATTAGCATTTTATGGCCAAAGCGTGAGGGCTGTATATTTTTAACTTCACCAATAATAATCCCAGCCTGGTTGTTTTTTAGTTTGGACAGAAATTGTTTTCTATGTACAGAAATAGTATCTTTTTGTTCCACTTTAAAAACTTCAGGGATTAAAAGTAAGGTTGACAGTTTATTATTTTTAACAGATTTATGTTGTGCGGCCTGCAGAAGATATTTCCTTATAACAAACCAATTCCGTTTGTTTTTCATTTTGGGTGACCACTTATTAAGTCCAGCCTCTTCATATAAGTAATGCAATAGAGAGCGGATTGAAAGTTTTGTGGGATTGTTTTTTATTGAACTCTGCTCTTTTCCTTTTGCCACAGCTTCGGCTTGTTTTCTTGATATTTTAGATAAACTAAAATCGAATTTAAGGCTAGTAATGCCAGTGATGCTGTCTTCCTTTATCGCCTTATTTTCTACATCACCACGACCAGACAATCCTGCAGGAAACTCAAATGATTCACAATCAGTATGATGCAAATGACCAGTGTTTGGCATACGCTTAATAATATAATTATCACCAATATTGGCAATATACATTGAGACCCCTGGGTTCTGGCATAAACACAAGGGCCTTACTTTGTTTTTATGAGCCAAAAACAAAACATCTTCAAAATCAGAATTAGATTTATCGATATTGTTACCGTTTATTAAGTAAGTACCCATAATTAATCCAATAAAGTATCAGTTTTTACAATGATTTTTTGGCGGAATAGTTTGATTACGGATAATAGAAAACATATCCGTATCCTCACTTATACAAATTGCACTCCATGCGGCCAGATAGTCCTGGCGAGTATAAGCAGGCTCAACACATGTTGGAACTAATTCAATGGGCAAGTTGTTTCTTCCTTGTTTTGCAATAAAAGCCCAGTCTCTTTCATCCATATTGCCGTGACCACAAAACCGTTCCCAACGGCTCATTTCATAAATGGAATATGATTTTTTATCCACTTTTTCAATGATCTTTGCGCTGTCAATGGCAGCACTATCAGCGTTTTCAAGTGAAAACAAATCAGTAGTCGAGTCTACTGATTTAGCCTTTAATGCCTCATCATTAAGCTCACCGTCATCTCTAATTGCTAGCACATGCGTATAACCTGTTACGCCATAGGCCGCGCCTAACCGCTTACTTTCAACATACTCTAATGTTCCATCCTTAACGGGATGATGAATATTTAAAAAATGGCGAGATTCAGGCACAGGCTCTTGTGGTACAACAGCGTTATTACTTGCACAGCTGGTAGTAATAAAAATAGCTAATCCAATATATATTAGTCGCACGTTACTGATGCCTCGCTCAGTTGGTTAAAAATAGTTCTAAGATCATCACATTGTCAGTTACTGCCTATATAGATTGAACAATAACCGAATCTTGAATATCGCATTCTAATACCAGTGTACTTTACATAAGAAAATAACACGCTCCTTAAAAAGCACCTAAAAGGGAGTGCTTGCGATATAAGCCACATCAATTGTTATGGCATTATATTGACATCAATATTTCTGAGCATGCACGTGTTACAACTACTTAAAAAAATTTTCACATCGGAAAAAGACAGCAAAAAAGAATCCATGCTTATAGAACAGGAAGAAATTCCTCGTTACCCTCCCTTTGCGACTGGGCTGCCTGCAGCAGAAGCTGCACGTATATTTGATACTCAAGCCGAGCTAATCTCCCGTATCCAAGGCATATTAAGATTTACCGCTGATGACTTTACAGAAATTGTAACACCAGTAATAGAAAACTATGCCGCATATGTACATTTGTTACCAGCATCAGAGTCGCATCATCACCGGGGAGCTGGCGGATTATTTAGACATGGACTAGAAGTTGGATTTTGGGCTGCACAACAAGCTGAAGCTCACCAATTTTGTATTGATGAAACACCAAGTAATAAGCGTGACAATGAACCAAGGTGGCAATTTGCCGCTTTTCTTGGCGGCCTACTGCATGATGTAGGCAAGCCTCTATCAGATGTTGCAGTAACCAATAAAGACGGATCTAAGGAATGGAATCCATATGAGTCGAGCCTGTCAGCATGGACAGCAAGTGAAAATGTTGATCACTATTTTCTCAGGTGGCGCGACAAACGAAATAAGCGTCATGAAAAATTCTCAATGATGAATCTTGATCAGATCATAACGCAAAAAGCTAAAACATACTTAAACAAACCCGGTCCATCCGTAATGGAAGCCTTGCTGGAGTCCATAGTCGGTATTAGCGTGCAGGAAACGCTTACACAACTTGTATTGTGGGCGGATCAAGAAAGCGTACGACGAGATCTGGTTAATCAGCGAATGGATGTTGATGAGTATTCTTATGGGGTACCTGTAGAAAGGTTCATATTTGATGCGCTAAGACGATTAGTAACACTAACCAAAGTTAATGAACCCGGTGCACTGGTCTGGCGCTCAGAAAATGGTGTTTTTTTGGTGTGGAAGAAAATTACAGCTGAGATACACCATTTAATTGAAAAAGACAAGATACCAGGCATTCCGCGAAACCATGATACCTTAGCGGATATTTTAGTGGAGCGTGGTTTTGCTGTTCCGTACCAGGAAACACCAGAATCAAAACCAACGTGTTATTGGAACATTTATCCAGAGTGTTTAAGTGGCATTCGTCTGACCTGTCTCAGAATTGACGATATTGAATTAATTTACCCAAGTGAGCCACCTCCACCAATAAAGATTTTGTTTAATGAACCAGAGAAAAATGTCGAAAAAGAGCAAAGCAACACAATAGCTTCTATACGCGACAAATTAGAGCCAGCAACACAATCAATGTTACAAAAAAAGGATTTCAATGAAAATCAAATAATGGAAAACGAGCAGAGCACTTCTTCAGTTAAAACCAATGCAGAAAGCATAATAAAAAAAGAGCTTGCCGAACAGAAAGCAGCAGTAACGATTGACAGTGTTCCAGAACCAAAACAGCCGGTAATACAAGAAAACAAAAATGAAGTATCAAACGAACAAAGAGACAACGATAAAAACAATGAAGCAAGAGAAGGACAGGGCTGGATAATTATCAACAAAGCCATCAAGGTAACAATGAACGGAAGAAAAAGCCCTGCATTAATTAAGTTAAAAAATGATTGTTACGGTATACCGTATCCAGAGTCAGCGCGACAACTAGGGGAACCAAGGGATGTGATGAATACATTATCAGATAATAACTTGCTGTGTACTTCACAAATTGCTGCAACTAAAACCACGATAATAGATGGTAAGAAATTTCTTGTCCTTCAGTCATCAGCGACTAATTATATTAATGGTAAATTATCAAAGATTGAAGTTGATCACCCGCTTAAAGAAAAATCGAGAAGTAATAAAATCAAGGGTTCGAGTAAAAAAACAAAAGAGAAAATTAAGTTTGATGTAAATCAGTTTGTAACAGAATTTATTAATCAATTTATAGCCGGATTTGGAGAATATATAGATGGTGATGTGCTTACTGCATCCGAAAGTGGAAAAATAACATACGTTATTAATAAGGAACCAACAATAAGAAAAGTGATGAATTTGCATGGTCTGGTTACCGAAAAATCAATAACAATACCGTTAATTAAAGCTGGTTTTATAATAAATAGACATAAAATCAGATTTGTGCAGATCGTGAACAGTCAATTACCCCGCCCTAAAGGACGGAGCTTGTAAAAGCTCAAGTTGACCAGACCAACAACAGGAGATTAAGAAGTTGTTAAGCCTTACCGTAGAAATTAGTCACGTTGGAATGCCGTCTCAGTTCCAACCTCTGAGGCAGTGCATTAAACAGTTCTGTGAGGAAGGAACAGTGTGTATTGCGTTAAACCTACGGATAAGCGGTCGAGAGAAAGCGGAATTCAATAGTTACTCCAATGCTATTGATACCCATAACCCTGTTTACAGGAGTATTTAACGTATGTTCGTTTATGTTCTAAATCAAAAAGGTGTTCCACTCATGCCTTGCAAACCCGCTATAGCAAGATTATTGCTTAAAGATGGTAAGGCAAAGGTAAAGAGAAGAACTCCTTTTACAATCAAATTAACAATTGACTCAACCGAGTATGTGCAACCTGTCATCGCTGGCATGGATACAGGAAGCAAAGTCATTGGTAGTGCTGCCATCACTAATGGTCAGGTGGTCTATCAGGCTGAAACCCGGATAAGGCAGGATGTTTCTAAAAAGGTAAAGCAACGCGCCATGTATCGCAGAGCCAGGCGCGGTAGAAAATGTCGTTATCGTCCTGCTCGCTGGTTAAACCGTGCAAGCAGTTACAAAACAGAACGTTTAGCGCCCTCTGTTCGTTCAAAGGTTGATTCTCACTTGAGAGAAAAAAAACAGATAGAAGCACTGCTGCCTGTTTCTGAATGGAAAGTAGAAACTGCTAGTTTTGATATTCATAAAATAACGAATCCTGTTGTGACTGGCATTGACTACCAGCAAGGAGTCCAGAAAGATTTTTACAATGTGAAGGCTTATGTTCTGGATCGTGATAATTACCAATGCCAGTCGCATCGAGGCGTTAAACACGATGAAAAACTGCATGTGCACCATATTCAATTTAAAAGTAATGGTGGAGCAAACGCTCCTTCTAACTTAATAACGCTTTGCGAACGTTGTCATTCAGATTTGCATGATGGCATATTTGAGCTAAAAACAACGAAAAGTAGAACAAAACATGCAACAGAAATTGGAATTATAAAGTCGCAATTAAAGAAAGCATGGGTGTTCACAGAAACTTTTGGTTATGAGACTAAATTCAAGCGTGAGCAGGTTCTAAAACTAACCAAGACACACGCTAATGATGCTATCGCTGTTTGTTGTGAAGATAGCGAATGGGTTAAGCCTTTGGATAAAGTGATACACAAAAAACATGTTTGCGCCGGGGATTACCAGCAATACAAAGGTGTTCGCTCAGAAAAAAGAATACCAACTGGAAAGCTATTCGGGTTGAGAAAATTTGACTTAGTTCAAACCAGCAAAGGAATCGGATTCATTAAAGGAAAAAGAGCTTCTGGTTTCTTTGCTTTAATGGATATTTTCAATAACACGGTAACGGCTTCGGTAAATGTAAAAAAAGATTCTATCCGTTTATCCGCACGAGCCACAACTTTAATATGGGAGGATGCGCTTACCTCTCCGACCTGAAGGACGGAGTTTCACGCGCACTTTTAGATGAAGGTTGACTCAACAGCTTATGAAAACCCATGGCGACCAAACTATGAAAGAACAGCTGTAATTGTTTGGATCGCCTCAGCAGTAGTAGCATTTGGCGTTAATCAGATAGTAAATCTTACTAATGAGCCGTTTTACTGGATGGGCGGCATTGCCATTTTTATGGCGGCACTCAGACTTCCTCAAGCAATAAAACTAGCCAGTCTTCAACGGCACTTAAAAGGCAGGCCACTAGAATTTATAAAGCTTTCTGACGTTAAAAAGCTAATTAATAAGAAAAAAGATTCAATGTGGTTAGGCAATGGATTTATTTGGGAAAACAGGCATGCGCAACGCGTATTTGAGATTTTAAAACGCGACTGGTCAGAAGTAGTTCATTATGATGAGAATAATCTTGAAGAAAAACAAATAGGCCAGGCATGGATACACGGTGTGGAGCCGAAGGAAAAATCGTTGTACCAATTATTAGAACACTCTGAAGGTCAAAACTTAATATTAGGCACAACAGGTGCTGGCAAGACCAGGCTGTTTGATCTGTTAATTACACAGGCAATATTAAGAGGTGAATGCTGCATAATAATTGACCCAAAAGGTGATAAAGAATTATGTGAAAACGCCAGGCGTGCAACGATAGCTAACGGACACCCAGAGCGTTTTGTTTACTTCCATCCCGCGCATCCTGAAAAAAGCACACGATTTGACTCACTAAGAAATTATACGCGTGTGACAGAAATTGCAAGTCGATTAGCCGCTTTAATACAATCTGAAGAAACAGATAACCCATTTACTAATTTTAGTTGGCAAGCAGTTAACAATATTGCACAGGCAATGGTGTTAACGTTAAAACGACCAAGTATTGTAGCCTTAAAACGATATTTGGAATCCGGTCCACATGAGATGGTTATACAGGCAGTGAAGTGTTATGCGGAAAGAAATCTGAAAAACGGCCGGGATTTAATCAGTCAATATGTAGATAAAACAGGTAACGGTTCACCAGATAAACAAGCAAGAGCGATGCTGGGTTTTTATGAAAACGTTATTCAGCATGAAGCACCAAGTCCTGAACTTGAGGGTTTGTTATCTATGTTTCGTCATGACAGAAGCCATTTTAGCAAAATGGTATCAAGCCTGTTGCCTATTATGAATATGTTAACAGCGGGTGAGGTTGGAAAGTTACTAAGCCCGGATTATAAAGATTTTAATGATACCAGGCCTATAACGGACTCTAAAAAGATAGTTGATAATGCCCAGGTGTTTTATATGGGGCTGGATTCGTTAACGGATGGCACTGTTGCGGGCGCGGTAGGCTCGCTGGCTTTAGCTGATATCGTTGCCGTTGCAGGTGACCGATACAATTTTGGTGATAATCTGAAGACTGTCAATATATTCGTTGATGAGGGTAGTGAAGTTATTAATGATGCAACAATACGCCTGCTAAACAAAGGGCGTGGCGCAAAAATGAAGATGTTTGTAGCAACACAAACAATAGCAGACTTTACAGTACGACTTGGCAGCAAAGACAAAGCGTATCAAGTGCTTGGCAACATTAACAATATAATTGCTTTGCGTGTAATTGATAAAGAAACACAAGAATATATTACTGACAATTTACCAATGACACGAATTAAGCATGTCATGCGCACGCAAGGGATGAATTCAAATAGCGAAGCCCCTTTGATGTATTCATCAAATACGGGTGAACGACTTATGGAAGAAGAGGCAGAATTATTTTCTCCTCAATTGTTAGGAATGTTAAGAAATCTAGAATATATCGCAAAAATAAGTGGCGGCATGATCGTGAAGGGTCGCTTACCCATATTAGTAGAATAATGAAAAAATCTAAATTGAAACAAAAAAGTTCAGCAAGAATAAATATGTGGTCAATACAAACAACCAAAGAAAATCCGTTGCAAATACCTAATAAAACAACAATTTGTGGCGATGATCGTACACTGCAATATGCTTATGATCACATATCATTTATATGGCTATCTATAAAAGAATTTATTAATAACACAGAATCTGTACTATCGACCTCTATTATTTACAATAATAAGTTAATCGTAAACGATTTTTTAAAAAAAGGACTTATCGCTTATAAAGAACAACTGGATATAAAAGATGACTCGATTTATTCACATGATGCGGTTGCGTGTTTCCTGCTGGCTGTTATTAAAACTACCAAAACAACATGTAATTTTATCATAACAGATAACAATTCCGGTGAAACATGGGATATTTTAAATGATACACCGCTCTCAATTTGGAGGTTAAATAGACAAGATCTATCAA
This sequence comes from Gammaproteobacteria bacterium, assembly GCA_022712755.1. Classification (GTDB taxonomy): domain Bacteria; phylum Pseudomonadota; class Gammaproteobacteria; order SZUA-229; family SZUA-229. The sequence continues at coordinate 3,338 of JAFLJY010000301.1, read as the reverse complement.
TTGCTCAAAATAATTTAACCAATAATGAAATTGCCAGGGCAGTTTATTTGAAAATAACCCCTGCAAATATAAAAAGATCAATGAGGAGACATAAACATGAACACGCCATTTTGGTTGGTCATATGGGTACTTATCATTGAAGTCGTTATTATAATTACATTAATCCCTGGCGATTGGACTCATCGTGTAATTGAGAAGGAATCACATTTATTAGAAAAAAGACTAGGAATACAGGAACACCGTGTGATCCATGATAGGGCCAAAAGTTGGTACAACACATCCCTAATAGATTCTGGCGTATATTATGCTGTGCGTAATCATATAATACCAACTGATGAACAAATCAAGAAGTCAACAGGTATGAGTGATTTAGGCAGTGTCTGGTTCTCCTGGGCAGATGATAGACTGCAAACAATTGCAAACACCTATTATCATATTCTATCGCGATTTTCACTTATATTAACCTGGTCACCGTATTTTTTAATTCTATTTATCCCTGCAGTATATGATGGGATTTTAACATGGCGGATTAATCGAACAAACTTTGCATATCCATCACCATTTTTACATCAGTACAGCACCCAGGGCATGTTTTACCTGTTCGTTGGATTAGTCGCGTTATTTCTTGCTCCCATTGTTCTTGACCCAGCCATTATTCCTGCAGCTATTATGCTGGCATGTGTTTTAACGGGTTTAATGATTGGCAACATGCAAAAAAGAATGTAGCGGTAGCACAAACCCGCGCTTTCAATAATTTCCCTATTGTTTTTATTTAATAAGTTCAAAAAGTTCCTTTTTGGCACGTTCTGCATAATATAAAAAAGACGTTCTTACTACAGAATGCACTAAGTTAATTAAGTAGTGAGATCATTTATGCAGGCAACAAAAATACCACTTCGAATAGATGAGCCACCACACTTGTTGTTATGGAGCGCAGATGAATTGGCTCCTATGCTATTAGGTCTAACTTTTGGAATGATGATTGGTGAAGCGCTTATTTGCACAGTAATCGGTTTTTTTATTACTTCATTATATCGAAAATTTCGTGATAACAACCCTGATGGCTATCTTCTTCACATGCTTTATAACATGGGCATATTACCACCCAAAGGAAGAGCAATGATTAACCCGTATATTAAGAGATTATTTCCATGAAATATGCTGACTTCTTTAAAACATGGGAAGGCTCTCTAGCGGAGAACATGATCCATAGAGTAACAAATGCAGCATTAATATTGGTAGTTATATTATTACTTATTATGGTGATGCGAGAAGAAAAAATTATAGTATTGAAGCCAGTGACATTAGGTGTTGACGCATGGCTTACAAAAAGCAAATCCAGTGAATCATATAAAGAAGCGTGGGGGCTTTATTTTGCGCTAATGACAGGAAATATTACGCCACACAATGTTGCGTTTTTTAAAGAGCGTTTAAAGCCAATGTTATCTCCTCAAATATATAGCGAAGTCATAGATGCAATTGGAATGCAAGCAAAAAACATCAAGGACGATAGAATCACAATGCGTTTTGAGCCGCGTTTCGTCGAGTATGAAGCCGCTACAGATAAGGTATTTGTTTACGGCTTTTCCTATGTTAAAGGCGCAACAGGAAAAGAAGACCGCTCTGAAAGAACCTATGAATACCGTTTAATAATTGATAATTATGCGCCCATGATTATCGATCTTAATACATACGAAGGTAAACCAAGAAGCGAACAGGTATTACTCCAGATTGAAAAACAGGAACAAACTCAGAGGAATAATAATGTTTAATTATAAATCGTTATGGTTAGTACCTGTCATGCTTTTCAGCGTTAATGCGTATGCAACGCCACCAGTTATTCCAATCATACCTGTTGTTCCAGCATCAAAAGCTAAGGCAAACCTGGTTCCGCTAAAACAAAACAAACAAACTAAAGAAATAACCGTTGCTAAATTTAATAAAAGCCCCGGTCAACGCGTGGATATCAAACGAAGCAAGATCGTAATGACACCAGGCGTTAACGAAATTGTACAAATAGCACAAAACCACCTCAATCGAATTGTTACGCCGTTTGACAACCCAAAAGTGACCAGCTCATCACCAGCAACGACTGAGGCTAGAGATAACGTCATATATATTGGTTCATCTAATTCAACACCAATTACTTTGTTTATAACGGAAAAAGGCAGTGAAGATCTGGCTTTATCATTGACTTTAATACCTAAAAAGATTCCTCCACGCGAAATATTTTTAATCTTAAATAATCAAAACAATAAAACAAAGATGACAAAAAGTGCAAAAAAATGGGAGGAGTCGCAACCATATATATCTTCGTTAGAAAGCATACTTAAATCACTAGCATTAAACCAACTACCGAAAGGTTACGCACTGACTAATCAAGATACAGAATCACTACCGTTCTGCCGTCAAACGGGTCTTAAATTTAACTTTAAGAGCGGACAAACGGTACTTGGCCATCATTTTATTATTCATATAGGAGTAACAGAAAACACATCACCAATAGCTATTGAATTCATTGAAAGCACTTGTGGCGATTGGGATATTGCCGCCGTTGCTGCATTTCCAAGAGTTGCACTGAATCCAGGCGAACAAACTGAGGTTTATGTTATTCAAAAGCGAAATTATAAACGTGAAATAAAAATGACAAGACCATCTCTGTTAATGGCTGGGGAATAGTATGTCAGATAAAAAAACCTCATCATTAAGTCTTTTCTGGGAAGGGCTTTCGCCAAATCACAAAAGACTATTAGCTATTGTCGCTATACTGTCAGGTGTTTTTATTTTAATGGCCTTTTTGACAGGAGGGGGTGAAGGCGTAGTCAAAAAAAATACAACATCGTTGAAACGTTCAGTCTTATCAGATGTAAATACACGATCAATAGGTATAGACGCACTTCATGTTCATGTTAAAACTGTTGTGAAAGAAAACCATAATCTTAAAGCAAAAGTTAAGAGTATGGAGAACGAAATAAGGGACATTAAACGCAGACGTGGCAACAATCCGGACATGACACGTCAATTAACCGCACTTCAAAGCCAAGTTGCAAATATCAAGAGAAAAGCGCAATCAATTGGATGGGATGTAGAAGATATAAAAGACGGCTACCTGGATGCACCAGAATCAGATCTTCCAGAAAACGTCTTCAATGCTCAGGAAGGTGAAAACAATAAGAAAACGCAGCCTACTGTAGCTTCTGTTGCTAAAGCATCAGTAATTGAAAAGAAAGCAAAAGTAAAAGTAGAACAAGGGCTGCACCAGGACCCTAATTATTATTTTAGGTCGTCACCCGTTCGTCAAATGACACCTGGCCCCAAGACCGGCTCATCTAATAATA
>JAFLJY010000125.1 GCA_022712755.1 Gammaproteobacteria bacterium | reverse complement strand
ATGGCAATTAATACAGGTTTCTGGACCTGTATATTCAATGATAGATGCATGAGCAGTTTTCGCTTCATTAGATTGTTTTTGATCCTTTTCATCTTTATTCTTCTCATCTGCTGAGGCGGTATTCAGTTGAAAAGATAAATCAAGCGGGTTGAACTGCAGAATTTGAAAACTTAATACAATTAAAGATATGAATAAGTAATTAAAAATCCGATTATGTCGCATAACTCGTTCCCCTTAATGATAAAGTAAAAGTTAAAATCAGAGTTCATCAGGTAATCTACCTTTAAAGTCAGTAAAACCAAATATAGAGAAGTAAGTGTTACCACCTAAAATAGAAAAAAAAGACGATTTTCTCTGATTTTTAGTTAATTTGGCTAAACTGCCTAATATTTTAAGGTTTAAATAAATATGTTACAAATTATCAAAAAAAAATCAATGTTTTTTTTGTGGGATTACAAGCTTCACATGCAATCAAACATGTCATGTACATCATCAAGCTCTTCAAGTGCTGAATGGGTGCTGACTAAGGCATCAGCAAAACTGGTTTGTTTTATGTTTTTACAGGCCATTTTTGTTCTGCTTTGTTGAAAGTGATATTATCTCATAAATCTTGAATTTAATGACCTTTCGTGCAAAGGTCTCGATTAGCAGAAATTCAAAAATACGATATTCCGGCATAGTTGTAGCGTTTGATTCAGGTCAAAAACATTCATCAACGAGTGTCTACAATAAGATGCAAGTTTTTGTTATATCCGTCCTTTGGCTAGTGAACGGCGCATCCTTATGCCACTGCTCAGGTCGCTACAAACACATCCATGTACGTCCCACTACAACAAAATAATATTAAGTTTTTTACTGGTAGCACAACAACGCAATGTTTAATCGACTTAACCTGCATCATCACCTGTTCCTTTTTACGGTCATTTTTCTGCTTTGGTTATTATTAACCGGTTCAGTGGCTCTGGATGAGCTCATTGTTGGCTTCTTCGTAGCGGTGGTGGTATCACTCATTTCAGCACCTTATATTACTGTTTTTGAAGGTATTCGCTATAGGCCGACGGCACTCATTTCTGTTTTCACTTACCTGGTTTATTTCTCCATTGCACTGGTTCGAGCCAATTTCGATATGGCGCGTCGGGTACTGTCACCGTCTTTGCCTATTAGCCCTGAGCTACTGGAAGTTGAGACCCGGCTTGAATCTAAACTGGGTCAGATGTTACTGGCAAACAGCATCACCCTGACACCCGGCACATTATCCGTCGAGTTACGCCATAACAGAATATTAGTGCACTGGATTGCTGCTCCGGAAGGCATAGACCTTGAACAGGCAACCAACGATATCGCCACTGGCTTTGAAAAACATATTTCAGGATTTCTTAAGTGACTTTTAGCTTGATACAACAAATAGCCGTTGGTTTTATCATTGCCGCTCTGCTACTCGGTTTTATTCGACTGCTTATTGGCCCTGACGCAGCCAACCGGGTGATTAGCGCAGATACCATGTCCGTCACAGTCACTGCCGCTCTGGTGGTTTTTGCAGCATATTTTGAGAGTGCGCTTTTTCTCGATGTCGCACTGGTTTATGGTGCAATAGCCTTTATCGGTGTTATCGCTATTGCTCGCGCCATCAAAGGAGACAGCGCATGAGACTGGCTGCCGATTTACTGCTGTTAACCGGGGCAATATTTTGTTTTCTGGGCGCGTTAGGTTTAATCAGAATGCCTGATATTTATAACCGTATTCAGGCGGGTACTAAATCAGCCACACTCGGGTCGATTGCCATTATTGCCGGGGTTGGCCTGCTCTATCCCGAATGGTGGAGCAAATTGCTTTGTATTATCGGTTTTCTATTATTTACCAGTCCGGTTAGCTCTTCAGTGCTTGCGCGTGCGGTTTATCTCTCTGGCGTTAAACCCTGGTCCAAATCATCCAGGTCCAAATTATCCAGCTCTAAACCAGGCAGGCAACAGAAAACCTTAAATACACAGAAACCATTAAACACGCAGGGTGAAGAATCATGATCTGGGTTATTGCCGCAATGGTTTTCATTATGTTGACCGCTGCCATTATGGTTTTACTGGTTGATAGCCATATTTCTGCTATCGCTGCTACTACCGCTGTCTCACTGGCTCTGTCTGTTTTATTTGTTATTTTACAGGCTCCCGATGTCGCCATGACAGAAGCCGTGGTGGGTTCCGGTTTAGGTACGGTTATTCTGGCGCTGGCTTTATCTCGACTTAACTTGAGCGCTGGCGATAAAAATAAAAAGCCCCTGGAACAAACTGAAGAACAAGCAGGACAACAAACAGCAGAGAAAAATAATGCGTAATGTCAGTGCTTTAGTGTTTGCCTGCGGCCTTGCCTTTTTATTGCTG
>JAFLJY010000124.1 GCA_022712755.1 Gammaproteobacteria bacterium | reverse complement strand
TCAGCACTGAAGCTATCAGCCTGCATGAAATCCTGGTGACGGTGTTTTTATTTATTACCGCCCCTGTAAGCGCACATTTAATGGCTAAAGCAGCATTGCATATTAAATTAAAAAAAGTTGAACGCACTGTTGATAATGATTAATTGTTAGTGGTTAATGGTTAATGAGCAGTGCCACATGGATGTGGCGTTTACGAACCAAAGGACGGAAAACACTGTGTTGCACTGCCTGTTGTTTGCTATTTATGCGTGAGTGCAGGTTTGGGTTTTGTGTAACCATTAACCATTAACCATTAAAACATGAATCCTGTATTTAGCGATGTCTTTACGGAAATAGCCGTGTTGCTATTGATGGCTGCCATCATTGGTGCTATTGCTGTGCGGCTGCGGCAACCACTTATTGTCGCATTTATTGTGGTCGGCATTCTAGCGGGTCCATCGGTGCTTGGTTGGGTATCGGCAAACGACCAGGTTGATTTGTTGGCTCAGCTGGGTATTGCGCTACTGTTATTTGTGGTGGGTTTGAAACTGGATTTGCATATAATCCGCACTATGGGGGCGGTGGCGCTGGCGGCGGGTATGGGGCAGGTCATCTTCACCTCCGTGGTCGGTTATTTTATTGCCATTGCACTGGGCATGAGCCCGGTGACTGCACTTTATGTGGCAGTAGCGTTAACATTCTCCAGCACTATCATCATCGTCAAACTATTGTCCGACAAGCGTGAGGTGGATGCTTTGCACGGGCGCATCGCTATTGGTTTCCTTATCATTCAGGATATCGTGGTGGTACTGGTGATGATTGGACTGACTGCGCTGGGCGAGGCAGGCGATGTCTCCAGCCTGGGTCGAGAGGCGGTCGAGGTATTGCTCAAAGGCGGCTTGTTCATTGTCGCTATCGGTCTGTTGATGCGTTTTGTGTTAACTCCACTACTCAATCAGTTAGCTCGTTCACCGGAGTTGCTGGTGCTGTTTGCTATTGCCTGGGCAGTTGCTCTGGGTGCATTGGGTGCACATCTGGGTTTTAGTAAGGAAGTGGGTGCTTTTCTTGCCGGTGTATCACTGGCCTCCACGCCTTACCGTGAAATTATCGGTTCGCGTCTGGTGAGCCTGCGGGATTTTCTGTTGCTGTTCTTTTTCATTGACCTGGGTGCGGGTCTGGAGTTGGCAACACTTGGCACACAGGTATTGCCAGCTATCATTCTTTCGCTGTTTGTACTTATCGGCAACCCGTTAATTGTGATGACCATCCTGGGTTTTATGGGCTACCGAAAACGTACCGGGTTTCTGGCGGGTCTGACTGTGGCGCAGATCAGTGAATTCTCCCTGATTCTGGGGGCGTTGGGTTTGAGTCTGGGTCATATTGATGCTGACACCATGGGCCTCATTACCCTGGTGGGTTTGATTACCATCAGTGCGTCTACCTATATGATCCTCTATTCATACCCTCTCTATGAGCGATTTGCCCCCTGGCTGGATGTGTTCGAGCGTAAACGGGCTTACCGGGAAGAGGTCGGGGATCAGTCTACTGGAGAAAACGGTGTTGATATCATCTTGTTTGGTCTGGGACGGTTTGGTTCCGGGATTGCAGCGGAATTGCAGCAGCGAGGTCACTGCGTATTGGCTGTGGATTTTGATCCTGTGCTAGTACACCAGCAAGAGGGACGCGGTTATTCTGTGCGTTACGGTGATGCTGAAGATCCAGAGTTTCTTGCTACCCTGCCGTTGGCGCAGGTGCAGTGGGTCTTAAGCAGTGTGCGGGAAAAAGACATCAATCTTGCGTTGTTGCATGGCCTGCGTGATTTTGGTTACAAAGGGCGCGTGTCGGTAACAGCGCATTCGTCTGTGGATGCCGAACAACTGAAACAGGTTGGTGCTGATCAGGTGCTGATTCCTTATACTGATGCGGCTACCGAGGCGGTTGATAAACTGTTTGGTGCAGAAAAATAGTGAATAGTGAATAGTGGATTTTAAAATTCTTAACTAAGCATAACAATATAGTTTTTGATTTTAACTATTCACTTTGTGATAGAGCCAGTTTAGCTCACCAGAACCGATGCGCTGTCAATAAAAATCCATGTCTGATAGGTGATGAATATAGCAAGCAATATACCGCCTTCTATCCGGTTGATGTTGCCAGAACCCGTGTTGCGTAAGCCTCTGGCCATCAGGTAGAGAGCAATGGCAAGAGCAATCATCAGTGGGAAGTCACGGCTCAACACGGCTGCATCGAAGCTGCCAGGGTCGATCACGCCAGCAATACCCAATACTGCCAGAATGTTGAACAGGTTGGAACCGACAATGCCGCCTACCGCCATATCATGTTCGCCTTTACGTACGGCTGCCACTGTTGCGGCCAGTTCGGGCAGACTGGTGCCTATAGCAACAATGGTAAGACCAATAACCAGGTCACTGATGCCGAAAGTTTCTGCGATACCCACCGCGCCCCATACCAGCATTTGAGAACTGATTAATAGCAGTGTCAGACCAGAGAGCAGCAACCACCAGGTGTTGCCGGTGCTGGTGGTTTCAGGCATTTCGGCGTTAAATTCGCCTTCCAGTGGATCGTCTGCTGGTGCGCTGCGAGCCAGGTGTATGCTCCACAGTATCATCATTACCATGCCTGTTAATAGTATCAAACCATCGAGCCGTGACAGTATGCCATTATAAAGCAGAGCCAGAGCGGCGAGCATGACCAGCAACATCAGTGGAAATTCCCGGCTCAGGGTTTTTGAATGTACACTCAGCGGCATAATCAGTGCCGCCACACCCAGCACCAGAGCCATGTTGGTAATGTTAGAGCCAATCGCGTTACCAATAGCGAGACCGCTGTTGCCTTGCCAGGCGGCCATGGCAGACACCATCATTTCCGGAGCCGAAGTACCAAAGGCGACAATGGTGAGACCAATGATCATCGGTGTTACGCCAAAGTTGTGTGCCAGCCCAGAGGCTCCATTGACAAAACGGTCAGCGCTCCAGGTGAGTATGATCAGTCCTATGATGATGGCGAAACTAAATAAGATGATGTCTTGCATTTTTTCCTAAATATTTGTAGTGTTATTTTTAACCTGGTTGTGTGCCGGGTATGGTCTTGGTCTGCGATTATTATTCATTTGAACCAATTACAAACCAATCGCAGTCGCCTGATAGTATTTGGTTTGGATGTTTCAGCAGGGGTGTTGATTGTGTGACTTATGCCCGATTGAAAAAATCGGTGCATATTAGCAAAATACACTATAACTTTTAATAATGCTTTTTGGATTTTTGGAAAATTTCCAGGCGTCTGTCCGATAATTGAGAGTTTAAGGCTAATTAGTTGAGTGGGCAGGCAGGTTATTACTGTCCACGTGCTAATAAACAATCGTCTGGCGTATAGGTTGAACCTCAGAAAATACCAATGCCGCCTACGTTAATGTTGGGGTTTGTGTCGCAATTTAACCTATGTGCTGTTATGAAATCTCCGGGCTAGTTAGTCAGCCTCAAGTAAAGCAAAGGCAGTTTACGAGGCAGTTCTTCGGCGTTATGGATCAGCACATAGGAACGGCTGCCGAACAGGTAAGGCAAATAGTCTTCAGCCTGTTCATCAATGGTGACGCAGAAGGGGCGTAAGCCCAGTTTTTCCGCTTCCAGTATTGCCATGCGGGTGTCTTCTATGCCGTATCGGCCTTCGTATTTATCCAGATCATTGGGTTTGCCATCGGTAAGAATAAGCAGTAGTTTTTGAGCAGAGGCTTCTTTTACCAGTAACTTGGTGGCATAACGGATGGCCGCGCCCATACGAGTGTAATAGCCGGGACGAATGGCATTGATATGGCCGCGGATGTTGTTGTCGTATTTGTCGTCAAAACCTTTGATGTTGTAGAAACGAATATGGTTGCGATTGCGTGATGAGAAACCGTGCAGGGCGAAACGATCACCGGTTGCAGTTAGCGCTTCGGAAAACAGGTAAAGAGAATCGCCGATAACATCAATGACACGGGCATGATTATTGACATAAGCATCAGTGGACAGTGACAGGTCGGCAAGCAGCAGGCAGGAAAGGTCGCGGTTGAGGTTGCGGATATCGCGATAGACGGGTGTATCGTTATTTACCTGGCCGTGTTTACGGTCAGCGAGGAAGGTGATGTAGCTTTCAAGATCCAGTTCGCTGCCTTCATTTTGTCTGCTGAGCCAGTGTCGCTGCGGACGCAGGGCTTCAAATTGGCGGCGAACTTTATGTGCTTGCGGGCGCAGTCTTGCAGGTAGTTCCATTGGTTGCGCATGGCGTGAGCTCATTACCTGAAGTCGGCAGTGGTCTTTTTGTAATATTTGTTTTCGGTAATCCCATTCGTCGATGGCGATGCCTTTACCTAAAACAATATCATCATATTTTTCCGCAGGCAGGTCAAGATCCAGTTTGATTTTGCTGGCAGTGGTTTTGCTGTCCTTTGCCAGCGTAATGTTGTCCATGTCTTCGGCCGTTCGCATGGCATTGTCATCATCGTCATCGTCAGTGCTGCGGTCAACTTTACTGTATTCTCCCCAGCTCCACAGGGCTTCAAAGCCGAAATGCATCAGCCCGCTTTTGCCATCTGGCATGTCCGTGTATTCTGCTTTTTTGCGTGTTTTTTGTTTTTCCTGAGGTTTTTTATGGTTTTCTTCATCCTCTTCATCCTCAGGCAAATCAGGATCAGGTGAAGCGGCACCGGTATTGAATTCCTGTGCCGGTGGTGAGGGGTGTAACCACAGTGTAACGGGCTGTGGCGGATGTTTGGCATATTCCAGGCTGACCGGTTGCGAGGGATCGACCAATGCGATGAAGATAGCTTTTTCCTGTTGTGCTTCTCTGGCCGATAAGGTTTCCGGGTTGGGTCGTTGTTGTAGATGGGCAACCAGAAGTTTTTGGTAATGATGGTTTAAGCCCGGCCAGATTTCTAAGGTTTTGCGGGTGCGGTACTGGTTACGGCTGATCCAGTCCTGGTCCTGAGCGGGTGGGACTGCCGGGATTGCGGAAAGCGCGGTGAGCCATAAATAAAGATTTCGATTGTCCTGTCGTTCTGGAAACAGAGCGATGCTATCGGGCAGTCTCAGGGTTTCTTCATCTCGCCAGGCGTACTGGGTTGTCTTGCCGGTGCCAGCAATGCGCTGTGCGATTGTCCGTCTTGCATAGATCTCAGATTCGGTTGCATTTTCGACTCGTAAACCACCTTCGCCACCCATAGCACGAAAGAAAATCCCCGCAGTACGGCGAACCTCATCGAGATAAACAATGGCATCAGGGTAGCTTCTGTTAGCCCTGTTGGTAATAAAACGATGCCAGATTTTTCCGACAAATTCTTCCATTATCTTCCCGGATATTGCATCAGTTCGCGTGGCAACCAGAGAATCATTATTATACAGATGATAGTTAGGGCAATGATGACCAGGATGAATTTGCGTTGTGAATCTTTACTGGAATCAGGCGGTAGCGGCATGCCGCAGTGTGTGCAGATTTCTTCATCTGTTTCAACATTACCGCCACAATGTTTGCATATCAATTTGCTCATTGTTTGTGCCTGTTAATCAACGGGTTTGATCAATAGGCTTGATAAATCGACCAATCAAGGGGTAATTGTAATCTACATCTTTTATGGCTTTGCTAAATGCGATGATACCGATGACCAGAAATACAGGTAGCAGAATCATATAGTAAAGTTCGAGCAATAGTAATCCGGTTAGTGAGGCGTAACCACTGGTCAGTATAATAATGACATTGATTATGATGAAAAGAGTGGTGGTGATGCTGCTGCCGAGCAGTGCCTGTTTTAAATGGTGACGGCCAATGTCGGATGTTTTGCTATAACGCAGAAAGTAGAGTAGCCACAATGCGATGTAAAAAATGCCAACAAAGAGCAGGTTGCCGATGTAAAAAGCTTCTGCCCAGGCAGCGGTGTGGTCATGTGGCTGCTGTTGATCAGTTATTTGTTTTTCAGTTGTTTTACTAGTTTCCATTTCTTTGGTCTCCATTGCTGCTGGTCTCCATTTTTGCACGAACCACTTCCATTAACGCTTCCACGGTTTCTTCCTCATCACTAAGCGGCTCTATAATGGCCGCACGGCATGCTTCAATGGGGTCAAAGCCAGATTTAATCAGGGTGGCTGCATATACCAGTAGACGGGTTGAGGCAGATTCTTCCAGGTCATGGTCTTTTAATACCCGCAGAGCATGTGCCAGTTCAATTAACTGGGTTGCTAAGCCCTTGTCAACGTTGGTTTCTTTCTGGACAATGGTTGTTTCAGTGTCGATATCAGGGTAATCAAAACGTGTAGAAATGAAACGCTGACGGGTAGACGGTTTCATGCCCTTTAACAGATTTTGATAACCGGGGTTGTACGATACCACCAGCATAAACTCGGGCGGTGCATGCAGCACTTCACCGGTACGCTCTATTGGTAGAATACGGCGATCATCCGATAATGGATGCAGTACCACGGTGGTGTCTTTACGCGCTTCTACGATTTCATCCAGATAACAGATTGCGCCTTCACGTACTGCTTTGCTCAGTGGGCCATCGTGCCAGTAGGTTTCACCATCACCAATTAAATGTCTGCCTACCAGGTCTGCAGCGGTGAGGTCATCGTGGCAGGAAATGGTGTATAAAGGTCGTCCCAGTTTTGCAGCCATGTGCTGGATGAAACGGGTTTTACCACAGCCGGTCGGGCCTTTAATCAGCATCGGCAGCTGGTTATTGTAAGCGTGTTCGAATAATTCAATTTCACTGTTCTGGCTTTGGTAATAGGGGATGTTGTTATTTGTTTTGTTCATAATTTTGGGGTTAGTGTTTATATTAAAGGTCCTGAATTCAAGTCATAAGCGCATAAATCAATAATTCAGTTGGTTCGTGCCAGGTTAAATTAAATGCTAATAAGATAGGCAGTGGCGATGGTGGCGCAGACGGTTAGTAACCAGCCGTACATTATAACGCGCCAGAGCAAAGAGACACCGCGTAATTCCATATAATCGCGGATAATCCACCCAGCCTTGATGGCAGCGGTTAACAGTAAAAACATCATGGCCGCTGCGCCACTGTATTCGAGTTTTGCCATGGCATAAGTGGTTAGCGTTAATAGCAGCATTGCCAGCCACAGGCTATGGATGTTGTAGAGTTTATTCATCAATATTGCTTTCACCCTGCTGTTTTCATCGAATGACATATACCAGCGGAAATAAAATGATCCACACCAGATCAACCATGTGCCAGTAAGATGCGCCGGTTTCAATACCAATATGGTTATCTGCGCTATAACCACCGCGCTGTGCTTTTATGGCGACGGCAAACAGGATGATCATGGCTAAAATGACATGTAAAAAGTGAAACATGGTTAACGAAATGTAAAACATGTAAAAAATATTGGTCTCAAGATTAATGCCCTGTGAAAATAGATGTTGATATTCAATGGACTTTAATAGTAGAAAACCTGCGCCACAGGCGAGTGCAGCGTACAGCCATCTAACGCAGTTTTTGACATCATTAAGACGTATAGCATGGATGGCACGTACTACAAAATAACTGGAGGTAATGAGCACAAGTGTATTGGCCGCCCCTATCTCACGATTGAGTGTGAGCTGAAACTCATTAAACATGTCTACATTTTGTATTCGCACCACGGCATAAACAAGAAAGGCGATGCCAAACGCCAGTAACTCGGCGAAAATAAAAAACCAGATAGCAAAGTCACCGGGTAATAGTCTCGGTTGTTCTTCTATGGGTTGTGTTATTGTTGTCGTTGCGTCCAAAATGATACTGTATTGTTTAGTGTTTTAGCGGGTCTCCAGGCACGTTTTGTGTTTTAGCACACTATGTTATAGCCATGTGCCGTAACTTCTCAATAAGTCCATCCTTAGGTTCGTTAACGGCACATCCTTGTGCCACTGCTCCGTGTGGCATATGGTTTTGAAACACGCCGTAAATATATCCCTATATGCTTGACGGTAGCATCCATGCTACCGACAGTCTCAAAATCATATGCCACACGGACTTATTGAGAAGTTACCATATACCTGTGTGCGGAGAGGATTCTATATTCTAATGTTGAAGTTCTTCTGGGGCATTGATGCTTATCAAGATGGCTATGCAGAATTTTTTAATTTATCACCAGACCAGGCACGTACCAGTGCCCATAATGCAAAGACAATGAATCCGGTATGCACGATAGTAAAATAGGTGATTAAATAAACCCAGGTCCAGGCTGAATCAAAACCACCCAGTAAAATCATCAGCATACTGACCAGGATGAGTACGGTTGCTGCAATTATGTTGATCTTTAAGCCTAGTTTTGCATGGTAGTGGTCAATTGTATTCGGTTGAGTTTTTCTGTAAATCAATACTAAGGCAATAAAGCTTATAACAGGTAGCAGCGTCAGGTTGAGCAATGAAGCCAGTGCTGCGTTTGATGCGCGCTTGAGTTGTAGCTTGAGTTGTTGCTTGTCTTTGTTAGCTGACTTCATTGTTTGGCTCCATAATCCTTAAAAAAGCAGTTGACCGCACATTTATAGCGCAACCTCTTAATGCACCTGACAAATTTAAAAAATGGCTCATCACCAATAAGGTGACCACGCATTTTTAAAATTCACCATGCACATCAGTAGCTTACACTCTAAACGCACTTTCAACTGCTTTTTTAAGGATAATTAATTATTGACTTGTTTGAAGTGTTTCGCACTTTACCTTAATTTGATCTGAATTAATAAGCCAAACAAAAAAATACCGCCTGAAGCGGCGGTATTTTTTTTGCAGTAGTGTTAAAGATTTAGCTTATGCGTTTGCCTCAGCTGCTTCACTTTGTACTACCTTAACTTCTTCTCCTTTAACAAAGAAGCTGACGAGATAGACGATAAGCCCTATCAGGAAGATTAATCCTGCAATGAGGCGCATCCAGTAGAATATTTCTATCTTGTCCTGTACCACCATATAGCCTAATGGGGTATCTGAGAAGCGTTGTAAATACACTTGCAAGATACCTGCAGCAGTCAGGAACAGGGTAATAAACACCATGGAGACTGTCATCAACCAGAATGACCACATTTCCATTACCTGTGCTTTTGCATTAGCGGCTGCCTGGCCGCGCATGATAGGCATAGAGTAGGAAATAATGGTTAGCACTACCATCACGTACGCACCATAGAAGGCCATATGACCATGTGCTGCGGTGATTTGTGTGCCGTGGGTGTAGAAGTTAATCGGTGCCAGTGTGTGCATGAAGCCCCATACGCCCGCGCCTAAAAAGCCCATGACGGCAGTACCTAATGCCCATAAAGTTGCGGCTTTATTAGGGTGTTCACGACGCCTCTTGTTAACCACATTAAAGGCAAACAGCACCATGACAAAGAAAGGAATGGGTTCCATTGCTGAGAAGATAGAGCCTATCCACTGCCAGTAGTCAGGGGTTCCAATCCAGAAGAAGTGGTGACCAGTACCCAGTATGCCGGAGAACAGTACTAAGGCGATAATGATATATAACCATTTTTCGATAATTTCACGGTCAACACCGGTTACCTTAATCAGTACATAAGCGAGCAGGGAGGCCATAATCAGCATCCATACACCCTCTACCCATAAATGTACAACATACCACCAGAACATTTTGTCCAGTACCAGATTGTGTGGGTTGTAGAAAGCAAACAGGAAGAATACCGCAAGACCGATTAGACCGGTTATTAGTACCAGTGATATCACTGTTTTGCGTCCAGAAAGAATAGTCATGCCGATATTGAAGATAAATGCCAGCACAACAACAACAATACCGATTTTGGTAATGGTGGGTTGTTCGAGGAACTCTCTTCCCATGGTAGGCCACAGGTGATTCATGGTCATGTCAGCCAGTGTGGCATAAGGAACCAGTAAATAACCTAGTATGGTGGCTGCACCAGCAGCAAGGAAAATCCAGAACGTGGCTTTCGCCAGTAACGGGGAGAAGAGTTCACGTTCAGACTCCTCGGGCACCAGAAAGTGCGCTGCGCCCATAAAACCAAACAATAACCAGACGATCAGTAAGTTGGAGTGAACCATGCGAGCAACATTAAACGGAATTTCCGGGAATAGAAAATCGCCGATAACATATTGCATGCCCAGGATGACCCCAAACAGAATTTGTCCGACAAATAAGCCAATAGCTGCAATAAAATACAGTTTGGCTATGCCTTGTGTTTCATATTTCATGTGTATTTCCCCTTAACCTTGAATGTTGGGTGGCCAGTCTCTGGCGGTTTTAATGCCATCAGAGTATTTTAGGAATTGAGCAATTTCTTCCAGCTCCTGATCAGTAAAATTAAACTGTGGCATACTGCGACGACCGGGTATGCCTTCTGCAGGACGTGACTGAATATAGGCCTTGATGGCGTCTGTGCTTTCACCAAAGCGGGTATACACATTGCCAAGTTCGGGAGCAAAATAAGCACCTTCACCTAACAGGCTATGGCAACCAACGCAGTTGTTGGTTTCCCATAAATATTTACCAGCGGTAACCGTTGGTGTCAGGTTTTCTCGATTATCAGTTGCGGGCAGACGTTGTACCGTATCAACGGTTAGGCCAAGAAATACCAGGAAGAAGAAAACCGATCCCCCGTAGTAGATATTTCGTGCCATGCCCTTGGTAAAGGTTTCTCTCATAGCGTTTCTCACTTTATTAGAGTTAATGATTTGAATTAGTGGCTTGCGGCAACTAGTGCTGCGAAGTGTATGGTATGAGAGAGAGGGTGAAACTTCCTTGATGTTAATCAAGAAAAAGCAAGCTGAGACTGATTCTGGCCTGTATAACTAATATTAGTCTGTTTTATGCGGGGTAAGTTCACCGTATGGTTGTAAAAAAAGATCTCGCTACAGCATTTGCGTATGTGTATATGTGATCGCAGAGATTAAGTCTTTTTATTTTGCTTTTATGCTGTAATTACTTGAAGTTAACATTGCTGATTGTTTGTGTTGTTACTACTGGTGTTTTTTTTCGTGTCCAGGGGGTTACCTGTAATCGCTGTTGATTGTCGTCGACACCGATCTCACTGTTTTCCAGATAACAACCCGGATCTTCTGCCCAGAAGTTGCCACTTAACGACCAGGCACGTGTGCGTGAGTTACCACCGCAAATATTGATATACTGGCAGTTGGCGCATCGTCCTTCAACAGGTCGT
>JAFLJY010000123.1 GCA_022712755.1 Gammaproteobacteria bacterium | reverse complement strand
GATCAATTCACCAAAGAACTAGGCTCACGTTTTGGTGTCAGCGCAGCTAAAGCTAACTCCAGTGGCTTCGGCGTGACCACAGGCACCTTTCAGGGTGCCGACACCATCACATCAAGCGGCATCGACAACATTGCAAATGGCGGCTCACCCGAACCCTTTACCTTCCCTAGCGGTGTTAACGCGACAGATCGTCTCAACGTCAATCTTGGCACGGCAGCAGCTGCCGGCAGCCTGGCCTTTGCCGTACTCACCGGCAGCACACTCATTGATCTCGAAATTTCAGCTTTACAGGCGGAAAATAACGGTGAAATAATTTCCAGCCCACGCGTAGTCACCGCCGACAGGCATACTGCCCGCATTGAACAGGGCGTAGAAATCCCCTATCTATCGGCTTCATCAAGCGGTGCCACCCAGGTCGAATTCAAAAAAGCCGTATTAAGCATCGAAGTCACACCGCAGATTACACCAGATGACAGAGTCATTATGGATCTATCTGTAAGCAACGATACCGTCGGCGATATTTTTGCCGGCATCCCAAGTATCGACACCCGTGAAGTCACCACCCAGGTATTAGTCAATAATGGAGATACCGTTGTTTTAGGCGGAATCTATGAACAGATCACCCGCGATGAAGTGGATAAAGTCCCTTTCCTCGGTGATCTGCCAGTGATCGGTTATTTCTTCAGGCACACACTGGAAAGTGATGAAAGGCGGGAGTTGCTTATATTTGTTACCCCTAAAATTCTTAAAGATACGCTTACACTTTAGATGATTACCTGATTTAAGTAAGGAAAAAACAAACATGAATAACCGCCATACTAAATTCTTCGCAATAATCGCGAGCTGTATATTGTTTGCAACAAGCTGCAGTGATGACAATAGTACCTTTGAAACACCAAATTCCGGTGGCATCCCTACCAACGCAGGGATCGTCTCATTTAAAAACTTTTCATTACTTGCTGCTGACGTACAGCCTACAGTGATTGACCGAGAAACGGGTATTTTCACAAAAACCGATGTTGTAATGACAGCTTTTGTTGCAGACAGACATAACGCAACCTTAACTGATGCGCACACAGTCCATTTTCGTACTGAGTATGGCGTATTGGATCCCAGCAGCTGTATAACTGAAAATGGTTTCTGCACGGTCACCTGGAGCGCAATAAAACGACCTGAACCCGGCGGGCCCGGTGATGACATGAGAGTCACTATTGTTGCCTATACCATTGGCGAAGAAACATTTAGCGATGCAAATGGGAACAATATTTATGATGATATCGATGGCAACCAGTTTACTGATTTAGAAGAACCCTATATTGATGCAGATGAAAGCGGCACCTTTACTGCTGGCGATGGCGTTATTGATGTTATCAATGGCAATGACACTAGCGGTGCAAATGGCGTACACGATATTGGTGACGGCTTCTTTAATGGCAATGGCTGTACCCACAGTTCACTTTGTAGTCAAATAATTATTACTAATGGCACAATCTGGGATTCAAATATTTTAACCATTAACGGCCCACCCCCAACAACACCCTGACAAATTTGCTATCCTACGCGACCCGCGCTTTTCAACTTAAAGCAAGGTCGCTTTTTTATGTTTAAACAAAAAAATATTTTCTTAATCGGTCTAATGGGCACTGGCAAAACCACCGTTGGTCGCCAGTTATCACGTAAATTAAAAATGGACTTTTATGACAGCGACCGTGTGATTGAAGAGCGCACCGGCGCTGATATCCCGCTTATCTTTGAAAAAGAAGGCGAAACCGGTTTTAGAAAACGCGAAGCCGCTGTTATTGATGAGTACACACAAAAAAAGAATATCATCCTTGCCACCGGTGGCGGTGCAGTACTTGATGCCCAAAATCGCAACCATCTCGTCAATCGTGGCACAGTGTTTTACCTGAAAAGCAACCTTAAAACCCTGATTGAACGCACCAGTAAAGACAAAAACCGGCCACTGCTACACGCGGATGAATCGGCTGAAGCTATTCTTAAACGCCTGCTGGATCAACGCGGACCACTGTACGAGGATACCGCAGATTATATTATCGAAACCGCAAACAACTCGATTCATGGCGTAATACAGGCTATTATTAAGTCTCTTTAACTATTTTAATTTACCAAAAAATCCGTGCAGTATAGTGAGCTGAATTCAGGGACTAATAAAGCTGGATGAAATTTAAAATAATAGGAACAATTAGAAATGAAGAAACCTTTGCTATTGGTAACAGCATAAGAGAACTTTCCCGTTTACGCCGTTTTTACGGAAAAGGCCGGTGGAGAAAACGAAAAGGAGTCGCTGTTGTACAACTTGAGAATGGAAGTCACAAACAAGTAGAGTTACACTGGTATGAGGCAACTGGAATTGGGCGAAAGGAATATAAGATTAAACGATTTTTGGACTAATATAATGAAACAACTAAAATTTGTAATCTGCATTGAGAATAATGACTACCCAGCATCTCTGGAAAAAAGAAAAATCTATGAGACTATCTCTGGTTCTGATGCTGATGCTGAGAAAGACGGCTATATTCGGGTAATAGATGAATCTGGTGAAGACTACCTCTACCCTGCCACATACTTTATAGACGCACACCTTCCAAAAGAAGTGCAAGCAGCAGTTGTAAAAGCCGCATAATAAATGACAACACTAACGGTTGACCTGGGTGAGCGCAGCTACCCCATTTACATTGATGGCAACCTGCTCGGTCAGGCTGACTTATTACAACAACATATTCCAGGCAACAGTGCTCTCATTGTCAGCAATGAAACCGTTGCCCCGCTCTACCTGGAAAAAACTCAGGCCATGTTATCAGGGCTAAAACATAAAAGCGTTATTCTGCCCGATGGCGAAAAATATAAAAACCTTGAAGTGTTAAATCAAATTTATGATGGCCTGCTGCGCAATCGATTTGACAGAAATACGACTGTTATCGCTCTTGGCGGCGGTGTAGTTGGTGATATGGCAGGTTTTGCCGCCGCTAGCTATCAACGCGGTGTGCATCTTATCCAGATACCCACCACACTGTTATCGCAGGTCGATTCTTCTGTTGGAGGAAAAACCGGTGTTAACCACGCGCTCGGTAAAAATATGATTGGTGCTTTTTATCAGCCCAAAGCGGTGATTGCTGACACCGACACACTTAATACCCTGCCCGATAGAGAACTCAGTGCCGGTATTGCAGAAATCATCAAATATGGCCTGATCAATAATGCAAACTTTTTTATCTGGTTAGAACAAAACATGCAGGCCTTGCTCAAGCGGGACAAACAGGCCTTAACTTACGCCATCAAAGTCTCCTGCCAGAGCAAAGCAGATATCGTCGCTGCCGATGAGCGTGAGAGCGGTCAACGCGCCCTGCTCAATCTCGGCCATACTTTTGGACACGCCATTGAAAACGGCATGGGTTATGGTGAATGGCTGCACGGTGAAGCAGTCGGTGCCGGTATGTGTATGGCAGCTGTCATGTCTAACCAGCTAGGCTGGATGAGTGATGAAGATACCCAGAAAACGATCAATCTTATTGAACAGGCAAGACTACCCACTAAAGCACCGCCAACCATGTCCACTGAACAGTTTCTTGAGCTAATGTCGGTTGATAAAAAAGTACTTGATGGTGTTTTACGACTGGTATTAATGAAAGGCATTGGGCAGTCAATAGTAACCGATGATTTCAAAACAGAAGATTTAAATAAAGTCATTGAACACTCACTAATAGCTGAAAATGATCAACAATGACTAAGGTTAATAAAAAAAATATTACAGACACACATAGCAGCTACAACGGCCATTTAGTCTCGTATGCCTGTAATGATACAGAGTCTATCGGTCGACGTTTTAGCGAAACCCACCCGACCTATCGCAATGAATGCCAGCGTGACCGTGACCGCATCATCCACTGCGCGGCGTTCAGACGGCTGGAATACAAAACCCAGGTATTTGTAAACCACGAGGGCGATTTGTTTCGCACCCGCTTAACCCATTCACTTGAAGTGGCACAGATTGCCCGCAGCATATCACGTGAGTTAGGTTTACACGAAGACCTGACCGAAGCCATCGCGCTGGCGCATGACCTCGGTCACACTCCTTTTGGTCATGCAGGCCAAACCGCTTTAAACAGCTGCATGAAAGCATTCGGTGGATTTGAACACAACATTCAATCATTACGTGTCGTTGATAAACTGGAACAAAAATACGCTGATTTTGACGGCCTCAACCTGAGCTTTGAAACCCGCGAAGGCATTTTAAAACACTGTGCAATCGCCAATGCAAAAAAGCTAGGCGATGTCGGTCAACGATTTGTAAATAAAACACAGGCCAGTCTGGAAGCACAGTTAACCGATTATTCAGACGAAATTGCTTATAACAACCATGATATTGACGATGGCATTCGCTACGGTTTAATTAGTATTGATGATTTACTAAAAATTCAATTATTCAGTGAACAATACGATACGGTCAATAAGCAATATCCCGGTCTAGATGATAAAAAACTCGTGCATGAAATTATTCGTCGCATGATTAATGTTATGGTGGTTGATTTAATTGACACATCGCGAGAAAACATTGCTAACGCAAATCTAAAATCCATTGATGATGTGCGCAATCAAAAACAACGACTCATGGCATTTAGTGGCAACATGAATAAGAAGAAACTGGAACTAAAACAATTTCTGCGTAAAGAACTCTATCAGCATTACCGTGTACATCGCATGACTAAAAAAGCTGCCGATGTTATTGATGCTCTATTCAACGCCTTCATAGAAGACCTTAAAATATTACCCACCGAAGCGGCTGAGCATTGCCAGCAATTAAAAGACAAACATGGTGATATCGGTATAGCTCGCGGCATAGCCGATTATATTGCAGGCATGACGGATCGTTATGCTATTGTGGAATTTGAGCGCATATTCAATCCCCGCCAGTTATCCTTTGTAAACCTGCACCCGTAGGAGATTAATTATGAATGCTGAATGATGAATGATGAATTAAAAAACTGTGTTGCCAGGTCTGTGGTTTGCTTTTAATTCATCATTCATCATTCATCACTCATAATTCATAACCATGCCTGGTCGCATCCCGCAAAATTTTATTGATGACCTGATCGCAAGAACGGACATCGTGGAAATCATTAATGCACGCGTGCCATTAAAAAGAAAGGGCAAAGAATTTACTGCCTGCTGTCCATTTCACAACGAAAAAACCCCTTCTTTTACCGTTAGTGAGCCCAAACAATTTTTTTATTGTTTTGGCTGCCACGCTAAAGGCAATGCCATTGGTTTTCTCATGGACTATGAACATCTGAGTTATGTTGATGCCATAGAATCCCTGGCCGCAGACCAGCACCTGGATGTGCCGCATGAAAATGATGCCCAGGGAAATAATAGATTCTCAGGAAAAAAACAGCAGGATAAACAGCCTTTCTACGACATATTAAAACAGGCCAGCGAACTGTTTCAGCAGCAGTTAAAAAACTCTGAACGCGCCATCCATTACCTAAAACAACGTGGGCTTTCCGGTGACATTGCCAAACAATTTAAAATTGGTTACGCGCCCGATGGCTGGGATTTTTTAATTCGCCATCTCGGTAAAACCACAGACAATTTAAACAGCCTGAGCAAAACCGGTTTAATTGTTAACGCCGATAACAACAAAACCTATGATCGTTTTCGTGACCGTATCATTTTCCCCATTACCGACCAACGTGGCAGAGTGATTGGTTTTGGTGGCCGCATTCTCGATAAAGGTGAACCCAAATATTTAAACTCACCAGAAAACGCGGTATTTCATAAAGGTTATGAGCTTTACGGTTTATATGAGACCAAACAGGCATTAAGAAAAATAGACCATATCATCGTGGTTGAAGGTTATATGGATGTGGTCGCGCTGGCGCAACATGGCATCAACTACGCGGTTGCATCTCTAGGTACCGCCACCACCACCGAACAAATCCAGAAAACCTTTCGCACCACGCATGAAATCATATTTTGTTATGACGGTGATAACGCCGGCAAAAAAGCTGCATGGCGCGCATTAGAAAACACCCTCACTGTCATACGTGACGGCATGGTTGCTAAATTCCTTTTTCTGCCAGAAAAAGAAGACCCAGACACCATGGTTCGCAAAGAAGGTAAACAGGCATTTGAAAAACGTATTAAAAATGCTATGCCCTTATCTGAGTTTTTATTTGAGCATTTAAAGGCACAAGCGGATATCAGCACAAATGAAGGCAAGGCACAGCTGGCTAATCAGGCCAATAAACTAATCCAGAAAATGTTTAACAGCTTGTTTAAAGATTTATTAATCGAAGAATTATCTTCACTTGTCGGCTTAAGCCAACAAACATTGGAAGCAAAAATAATATCAGCCCCCGATAAAAAATCGGTTAAACCAAAACAGGTAAAAGCTATTCGCGGACAACAAATCCTGATAAACAAAACACGCATTGCTATCGCACTACTGATACAAAACCCAGTATTAGCCTCACAATACAAGGTACCCGAGGGCTTTAATCAGGCATACAAAAAGGGCTTGCCTTTACTACACACATTGCAACAAACCATTGAATCAAACCTTGAAATTTCCTGCGCAGCATTACTTGAACGCTTTAGAGACAGCGAGCATGAAAAAACGCTTCAGACCCTGTCCATGTTGCAAACGCCTGAGACAGAAAACACCG
Source organism: Gammaproteobacteria bacterium (assembly GCA_022712755.1). Classification (GTDB taxonomy): domain Bacteria; phylum Pseudomonadota; class Gammaproteobacteria; order SZUA-229; family SZUA-229. The sequence goes on along the minus strand of JAFLJY010000123.1, from coordinate 6,854 downwards.
ACAACATTTTTGACGTCTATAAAAACATTATCGAACGCCTTGGCATTGAAGATCGATATGAATTTTTAACTGATAAAATTGAAAACAATCAGCAGCTGTCGGAAAATGAAATGGAGGAGTACATGGATCTATCTACCAGGTAAACTGCCTCAACCAATAATGGGGAAGAACTCAAAATCATTGTCATCTCGGCCAAAGAAAACTTCTTATACGCAACAATACTAGAGCTTTTGCTTTGGTCGAGATGGAAAAAAGTATTTGACATAAAAACTACTTTATGGATAATGCAACTCAACAGCGCTAATTTGTCTCAGATTGCGAGCGCTTTATAAATACAGCTAAAGCGAGCCTCGATACAAAGAATATCGAAAGACCCGCCTTAGCAGTCGAAACAACGACAACCGCTAACGCGGGTTTTTTTATTCATATAGGTTTAACCATGAGCGATTATTTATTTACTTCCGAATCCGTATCTGAAGGCCATCCCGACAAAGTAGCTGACCAGATTTCAGATGCTATTCTTGATGCTATTTTTGAACAGGACAACAAAGCCCGTGTTGCCTGTGAAACTATGATTAACACCGGCATGGTAGTCATTGCCGGCGAAATTACCACTGAAGCCTGGGTGGATATGCAGGATGTGGTGAGAAACACCATTAAAGAAATTGGTTACAACAGCTCGGAAATGGGTTTTGATTATGCCTCCTGTGCGGTTATCACCTCGATTGATAAACAGTCTGCCGATATTGCTGCTGGTGTTGACGAATCATCCGACCATGAACAGGGCGCTGGTGACCAGGGTTTAATGTTTGGTTATGCCAGCAATGAAACCGATGTATTGATGCCAGCACCCATTACTTATGCTCACCGCCTGGTCAAACGCCAGGCTGAACTGCGTAAAAACGGCACTCTGCCCTGGTTACGTCCGGATGCAAAAAGTCAAGTCACTTTTCGTTATGAAAATGACAAACCTGTAGCGGTAGATGCCGTGGTATTGTCTACCCAGCATGCGCCGGACATAAAATACAGCTCACTGCGCGAAGCCATTATGGATGAGATCATCCTGCATGAACTGCCCGAAGAGTGGATCAGCAAGGACACCCAGTTCCACATTAACCCAACTGGAAAATTTGTCATTGGCGGCCCGGTAGGTGATTGTGGTTTAACCGGTCGTAAAATTATTGTTGATACCTATGGCGGTATGGCACGCCACGGTGGTGGTGCTTTCTCTGGCAAGGACCCATCAAAAGTTGACCGCTCTGCTGCTTATGCCGGTCGTTATGTGGCTAAGAATATAATTGCCGCAGGCCTGGCTGAAAAATGTGAAGTACAAATTTCCTATGCTATCGGTGTGGCCAAACCCACCTCAATATCCATACAGACTTTTGGCACAGGCAAAATTTCTGATGAAAAAATTGTTGAATTAATCACTGAACATTTCAACCTGAAACCACGCGGCATTGTGGAAATGCTGGACTTATTACGTCCAATTTACCGAAAAACTGCCGCGTATGGTCACTTTGGTCGCACCGAACCCGAGTTTACCTGGGAGAAAACCGATAAAGCAGAAGCATTAAAAGATGCAGCGGGGTTATAATTATGAATGCTGAATGCTGAATTAGAGGTTATTTGAATATAGCGGTTTATAACATGCTCGCAAAAATTGTCACTGTTAGTAAATACCAAAAAAACAACCAAAAATAGCCAAATTCAGCATTCATCATTCAGCATTTATAATTTATAATAAAGCCTCTGAGGAGCGCTGCATCAGTTACTGGAATCATCCAGAATCTGTCAGGCTCAGAAGCAGAATCTGTCACCAGATTTTTTATGTCCATGGATGGACGGTATTTCGCAAGGAGCCATGGATGGCGGTGCGATAACAACGGCGCTCATTTCTTAAACTTTTACATTAGGAGATGAGCATGAATGCTGTCGTCAACACCCAAAACACACCCAACTACAAAGTCGCTGATATATCCCTGGCCGAATGGGGTCACAAAGAAATTCGCATTGCTGAAACTGAAATGCCAGGCCTGATGGCATTACGTGAAGAATACGGCGATGAACAACCTCTAGCAGGCTGCCGTATTATGGGCAGTATCCACATGACCATTCAAACCGCTGTGTTAATTGAAACACTGGTGGCACTGGGCGCAGAGGTTCGTTGGGTTTCCTGTAATATTTTCTCTACACAAGACCATGCTGCTGCGGCAATCGCCGATCAGGGCATCCCTGTTTTTGCCTGGAAAGGTGAAACCATCGAAGAATACTGGTGGTGTACCGAGCAGGCACTAATTTGGCCGGACGGAAAATTACCCAATATGATTCTGGACGATGGTGGTGATGCAACCTTACTGGTACATAAAGGCACAGAATTTGAGAAAGCCGGAGAAATTCCTGCCACCAAAGATGATGACAATGAAGAATACGCCGCAATCCTTGATGTATTACGTCGCACCATCGAACCTGGCTCAAGCACCTGGCAGGACATCGCCGCCAGCGTAAAAGGCGTTACCGAAGAAACCACCACCGGTGTGCACCGTCTTTATGAAATGCAGGAAAAGGGAGAACTGTTATTCCCGGCAATGAATGTAAATGACTCTGCCACCAAATCCAAATTTGATAACCTGTATGGCTGCCGTGAATCACTCATCGACAGCATCAAACGTGCCACTGATGTCATGATAGCCGGTAAAATCTGCGTGGTACTCGGTTACGGTGATGTCGGCAAAGGTTGTGCACAGGCTTTCCGCGGCATGGGAGCAACCGTATGGGTAACAGAAATCGACCCAATCTGTGCATTACAGGCAGCAATGGAGGGTTACCGCGTAGTCGAAATGAATAATGCCGCAGCACAGGGCGATATTTTTGTTACCACCACCGGCAACGTCAATGTGATTGACCATGACCACATGGCTGGCATGAAAAACGAAGCCATAGTCTGCAACATTGGTCATTTTGATTCTGAAATTAATATCGCTTCGCTGGAAAATTATCAGTGGGAAGAAATCAAACCCCAGGTTGACCATGTGATTTTTCCTGATGGTAAACGCATTATTATTCTGGCGAAAGGTCGCCTGGTTAATTTAGGTTGTGCCACCGGCCACCCCAGCTTTGTTATGTCTGCCTCATTCACTAATCAGGTGATGGCACAAATTGAGTTTTACAAAAATAGTGATAACTACGAAAACAAAGTTTACATCCTGCCGAAAAAACTGGATGAGAAAGTCGCACGTTTGCACCTGCAAAAAGTGGGCGCTAATTTAACGACTTTATCTCAGGCACAGGCTGATTATATTAACGTGCCGGTTGATGGACCTTACAAAGCAGAGCATTACCGATATTAATTTTTTCTTTTAGAAAAGAAAGATTTTTTAGCCGCAAAAAACGCGAAATACGCAAAATTAAAAAACTTGACGTGCATGGATGGGCGACCATGTTTGCATCGTTGCGCAAGAAACCAGGAAGTTTAAATCGTTCCCACGCTCTGCGTGGGAACGCATCGGGGAACGCTCTGCGTTACTTGACGCAGAGCGTCGTGACAGGCGTTCCCACGCAGAGCGTGGGAACGATTTAAAAAATTAGTAATTAGTAATTAGTAATTAATCTTGTGAGTTTATAAAATGAATACTAACAAGCATGCTGCAATAATGAGTTGTGAATTTTTCCCGCCGCGCACAGAAGCGGGTGTGGAAAAATTATTAACCACGCAGCAAACATTAAACGATACATTTCAACCCAGTTATTATTCTGTCACCTTCGGTGCTGGCGGCACAACACGTGATAGCACACTTGAAATCGTCAAACTGCTGGTTAAAAAAAATATCAATGTCGCACCGCATATTTCATGTATAGGTTCAAGCAAACAGCAATTAAGTGATTTGCTAGAACACTATAAAGCATTGGGAATTACACGTTTAGTCACCCTTCGCGGCGACATACCCGACAGCGGTGAAACCACCAAAGAGTTGTCTTACGCCAATGAGCTGGTGTCATTTATTCGTGAAACAAGCGGCGAGAACTTCACTATTGAAGTCGCCGCCTACCCAGAATATCATCCTGAATCAAAAACACCACAAAGTGATTTTGAACATTTCAAAAACAAAGTCGCTGCCGGTGCCAATGGCGCCATAACACAATATTTTTATAACATTGATGCTTACATGCGCTTCATGGATAATTGCGAAAAAAATAATATTAGCATCCCCGTCACGCCCGGTATTATGCCAATCACAAATTATGCAAGCCTCACCCGTTTTTCTGACACCTGTGGTGCCGAGATTCCACGCTGGATACGAAAGCAGCTTGAAGCCTATGCGGATGACAAAGAAAGTCTGCAAGCCTTCGGACTGGATGTTGTCAGTAACTTATGTAACCAGTTGTTAGAGCAAGGTGCGCCCGGACTGCATTTTTACACTTTAAATCAGTCAGACAGCACCAATGCTATCTGGAAAAACCTTTCATTATAACCCTCCCACATAACTGCAGCGTGCGCATCACCCGTTTATATCACAATAAAAACTTAATCTGCGGCGAAACCACTGAGCTGGATAAAAACACATCCGCTCATCTGGTTCGCGTGTTACGCACAAAAGCAAAAACCCCTGTTATTCTGTTTAATGGTGATGGTAATGACTACTTGTGTAAAACACTTAATGACCACCCTAAAAAAACCCTGATCGCGGTCGAATCAAAAATAAAAACAAACAATGAATCCAATTTGTCCGTCACCCTAATTCAAGGGTTATCCCGCCTGGACAGGATGGAAACCACCATTCAAAAATCGGTTGAACTCGGTGTTAACAAAATCATTCCAGTGTTATGCCAATATTCAAACACCCGACTCAACGAAGCGCAGTGGCACAAGGATGTGCCGTCAACGAACCTAAGGATGGAAAAGCAGCAAAAAAAACTTGATCACTGGCGTAAGATAGTGATTAGCGCCTGCGAACAGTCTGGCCGCAGCATACTCCCTGAGATCACTGCTATAAGCTCATTAAATAAAATTGATTCCCTGCTAAACCCGGATGCAGTGAAAATTATTTTAAATCCGGAATCAAGAAAATCACTTAAAGAAATAACCCCCAGCCAAAACGAAGAAAATAACTGTGCGATAGAAATTCTTATCGGTCCGGAAGGCGGACTCTCTGCGGATGACATCACCTACTTACAGACACTGAAATTTCAAAATATCTGTTTTGGTCCTCGAATTTTACGCACCGAAACCGCTGGCCCCGCAGTCATTAGCGCACTGCAGATGTTATGGGGTGATTTTTAAAGATTTTTAGTATTATCCATCTTATATCCGTTAACAGCACATCTGTGTGCTACTACTCCATCCTTAGACCACTACAGTAATAGTGCATCACGTATTTGCATATAGGCAATTAGGAACTCAAATAACATTCGCCAAAATAACTCCATAATTATGAAGGAGGAAATGAAAAATATAATTAGCTTATTTTTTTGTTTTTTATTTAAAGATTTCCATATTGTTTCTTTTCCTTTCTCATATGCGATGTTAACAAATTCATATTTTTGTATTAACCAGGTAACTAAATACCATGCGCCAGCAGGCAAAATAATTGCGCCGATGTAATAAAAGACTATTAGAACCTCAGTACTAATAAAGCTTTTAAAGGTAAGAAAATCCATTGTATATGAGTCTCAATTCTATTTTTAGTGCTAACTATTAGGCGACAATTAACCTGTCCGGCGCATTGACTCACAAATAATCTAACTACCTCAAGGTTGTTGCCTCATCTAAAATCTAACTACCTAATGACTGATGAATGAGGCGATGGTTGTATAGTGCGGCACACTATCACAGGACGGAGTCTTGAATAGTATATTGGTGCGACAACATCATTAGACTTCTCAACTGGAGGTGATGCCTTTGGAATAAGCAAGGATGATGATTTTTAACAGCATCGCTGATCATAAGCCGGGGCACCGTTTTTATCATTTTGAGCTACTTGTTAGCACTTTTTTGGTGTGCCACATACTCATCGAGTAATTGCCGAATCATTTTTTGATACTGCATGTGATGTTTTTTTGCAGTGTCTTTAAAATAGGCAACACTCTCTGAGCTAAGAGAGATTGTGACTTTTGTATTTTGTTGTTTAAGCGCAAGCTCTTCCGGTGATGGTAAAAAATCAGGTATTAGATTTAAATCACCAATTGGCTCGTTACTATATTGAATTGTTTTGCTCATAAATCTTTTTACCTTTACGCCAATAACCTGCACCAATTATACGGATGCAACCAGACCGATAAGTAAACCGAATAGTAAGAATGCCATTACCTTGTTCATTTAAGCCGAAACAATAATATCGTTTTTCAGCTTGGCTATGTTCCAAATCCTCAGCAATAACACGGTTTGTGTCTAAAAAAGCATGTTGTGCCTAATAGGTAGCTTCTCAATAACCCGTGGCAGTATTTGTTTTTGAGACACGCCGTGAATACGTCCATGTAGGCTTGACGGTAGCATCCGTGCTACCGACAGTCTCAAAAACAAATACTGCCACGGGTTATTGAGAAGATATCCTAATAGAATGTAACACCATGTTTTCGTTTATTTTCCTGGTTTTTTGTTTCATTCCATTCGAAGTCCTGTTCACTCATAAGATGAATATAGCATCGATATGGCTATATAGCCATACTTTTGTTTTTATGGGTGCTAACGAGGCTGTAGAAAAACCCCGGAATTATTGAATTTAAGCTGTTTTGTAAAAAAGTATAAAAGCTTAAGTCCACATATCACTTTGAGTCCAATTTAATTTAAAGCTATATACATAGCTTTTTAGTTAATTACATTCTGTGATCAGCTAAATATTTTTTAATCGCTTATA
>JAFLJY010000292.1 GCA_022712755.1 Gammaproteobacteria bacterium | reverse complement strand
ACCGGCAAATAAAAATATAATCGTGGTAAAGCCAAACAAAAAAACTTCTGCGGCAAGCAGGGCAAAACCCAATGCTATCCAGAAACCGGACAAGTTATTATTAACGTATTCCAGCATTATCATCCGCCCCCAACATCGTTTTTATTGTGACTTTTAGCATTGATGGCATTGATGATGGTCATGGCTTCGGCAACAATATTTGACGCACCGGTTTTTTCATCACTTAATAAAATGACTGACGACTCTTTTGCTATCGCTTCTTTGGCCTTAATGGCACCGGTCGCTAGATCCAGTTGAATGGCTTTCTGACCCTTCTCCTGCAAGGCTATCGCACCAATCACCTCCAGAGCCTGAGCTTTGGCATCTGCCACAGCAACAATTGCCTTCGCCTCGCCTTCTGCCCGCAATATCTGCTCTTCTTTATCGGCTTCGGCCGCCAGTACGATTGCCTGCTTTTGCCCTTCAGCTACATTAATTGCCGATTGACGCTCTCCTTCTGAGTCGAGGATAACCGCACGTTTGTCACGCTCGGCTTTCATCTGCCGCTCCATTGCATCCAGCACGGTACGTGGCGGCTCAATATCTTTAATTTCGTAACGCAATACCTGAACGCCCCAGGGCGCAGATGCCTCGTTAATCTGTGAAACGATATTGATGTTCAGGGTTTCTCGCTCTTTAAAAGTTTTGTCTAGCTCCATCTTGCCGATTTCGCTACGCATGGTGGTTTGTGCGAGCTGTGTAATGCCATAGATATAATCATCAATACCATACGAGGCTTTAAATGGATCCAGCACTTTTAAATACAAAACTCCGTCAACAATGAGCGTGATGTTATCCCTGGTAATTGCGCCCTGACTGGGAATATCAATCGCCTGCTCTTTTAATGAACGGTTATAAGCAACTTTATCCATAAACGGCACTAAAAAATTCAAACCTGCCTCCATGGTTTTGTTGTACTTGGCAAAACGTTCAACCACGAAGGCGCGATTTTGCGGTACAAATCGAATGGATGATTTCATCAACACAATAGCCAGTATTGCGAAACCCACCCAGAAATTAAAAATTAAATCAAAAAAATCTGTCATGTTGTTTTCCTCGTTAAATTGTTTTAATACTACATTTATGAATATTAGTTAATTAGTAAATCAGGTGTGATTTTTCGTGTATTACAGTACTTTGCTATTTTTTTGCGGGCGCTTTTCTCAATTGAGTATATTAAACTCCGCGAGCACCCACAAATATCAGCCAATTCTGCTTGTGTCAAGGTTTGTCCTTCCTGCTTGATAATACAGCAGATGCTTAAACTCAGGTCAATTTCGTTTATATACATAATTGCGTTTAGGCTGCTTTGTCAAAATCTAGTGCTAGTGTATTACTTGCGGTTAACTGCAAATTACTGTTAAAGCTATACAGCGCAGACTCTGCATCAATGCCCATTTCCTGCTCAGCTTCTTTAGGCGATTTAAGCCAGCCTTTTAATCGTCCAAACTCGACATTCAACCGACATATAAACATTGGATTGAATTTAATATGAAGGTTGCCGTTTTTAAATGCCCGCACTACGAATAAGTTGACCAGATCACCCGTTGTTCTATCTCTAAATTCAAAAATGTTTTGAGAATTCGACTCCCATTCAAAGTTGCCAGCTCGTTGCAGCCCTTCCGTGTCGTAGTTTAGATTAGTTGCAATAGTACAAATATCATTGATGAAATTAGTAGAGATCTCTGACAACTTATTAGCGCCACAGTAATCCCAGTGGTTTGTAATAATACCGCCCATTCTGTGCAGGATGATTCTGTAGTCAAGATGATAACGTTCTAACTCATTGGGTCTACGAGTATAAAGCCAATCTTCATCCCTAAATGTTCTTTGATTAGATTTATACAATTGAATATTGGCTTTTTCAGTCATTTTTTCAACCAATGTTATTAACTGTTTATCAAAATACGCATTTGCATTTTTGACTACCCAGGATACCACCGCATGTGCGTTAGAGACGCTAAAATCAACATGCGTATGCGCGGTTAATGTTGAAAGCAATGCTTTTCGACTGCCTGTGGTCAATTTATCGGTAATTACTGACAGATTATCGAATAGCTCGTTCCAATAGCGATCCTTTAGGTTTTCAATTTTATGACTCAAGCTTTCCTTAACGCTTTTTAGATTTATGTCCAGTTCGCGTAATAACTCAGGATTAACATCACTGAGGCTTCGGTATAATTTAATTAATTCTGCCAGATCTTTTTGATACATCTTCTCTAAAATAATAACCAGATCGTCACCTGATACTAATTCATTCTTTAAGCTCTCATTTAAAGATACTTTTGTTTGTCTCTGGCGGTCATATTCGGGCTGTGATTCCTTTTTAATATCTATTTTAAAATATTCATCAAACCAAATATCGAAGGGATCTGTTTTTGGTCTGTTGCATGAATGCCCCCCTCTATACTTTAATGTGATTCTCACAATGTCCACTTTAGCTCTGGCTTGCCGTTCAGCGTTACTAAAATCAAAACTACCCAACACCTTAGTTTCAGCCTCACGCAACGCAATGGCTTCTTTTATTTCAAGAGAGTCGATCCAGCGTGAGGGAATGACCAAATAAATATAAGCTGAGTTAGCTTCCTTAATAATTTTTGCTGACCAGTGTTGAAATTCAGAATATGGTGGGTTACTAAAAACCATGTCCACTTTTTTATCAATGAGCGTTTGTGCTTTAAATTCTGTACCCACTACAAAAATATTTTTATCCAGCGCATCGAGTAACGGCCTTGCTTTCTCAATAGCGTATTTTTTGCCTTTCGTTAACGCATTTAATACCCTGCCATCACCGGAGCCGCAATCCAGTATGGACGCACCTTTATTCAAATGTTCTTCAAGGTCATTTTTGATGGTTTCAATAATTTCGGTTGTTGTCGGATACCATTGAAAGTCTTCTCCATGGTCTTTTAATGCTCTAACTAGCTGTAGTGTATTACACATAATTCTTTCCAAAGGTTACTTATTGTTTGTATCAGACATTATTAATCAAGTGTTGGGTAATTCTTACAAAAACATTTGTTCTCTTCTGAATCGATATAATAGGTATTTTCTGAGCCATAGTATTCAACTGTCAATTGACCGTTGTTTACTTTATCTTCTGCTTCTGCTTCTTCAAGCTCTATAAGTAAGTCACTTATTTACATCCACTCCAAAAAGATCAAATTGTGTGCTTTCTTTTTTTGTTTCAGCATTAAAAATACAATACTCAAACAGACTAGCACCATCGTATTCCAGTGGTGTTCCTGGTTTCAAAGGTACGCACCTTAACTTCCCTATATTTATATCAGGTTTTTTACTTGACTCGTTGTGTGCGTCCATGATGGCTTCTGCGTCATTCCTGCCGATGCCCCAGACTACTTTTTGTTTGTCATTTATTGCTGCGATCATTTCGTTCTTTCCATGCTGTTAGTGGTGCTCCGGCATAGCAATCTTTGCATTCAATTGCGTCTACTTCGCCATCATCTAAAGTCCAATAACCAGTCGATAGGTTGTTGCTGCCGCAAAAAGGGCAACATAATAAATTGTTCAACATTGACTCCTTACTACTCTGTGCTTGGTTCGTCACAAGTTACCTCCGACGTTAACGGTTATACCTTTTTTCGTTTGTTCGTAAAAATCAATTAGCTTCTATGTTGTAAGTTTTTTTATGATCTAATAGTGTTAATGATTCTATTCGTTGAATTTGTGATTTTAATGTTGATATTGCTCTTTCTTTTGCTCCTTCATATGCTAATTCAAAATCACAATCCAGCTCTTCTGGTTTGTAATATTTATCATTACCAGTGCCAATAAAACTATTTACAAATTTAACATCGCTAATTAACATTTTATATCTCCTGTCCTACACATATTGCATAGGATTCTCGTTGTTTGTTGCATGAAGTTCATAAAATTTATTCTTGTACTGGAAAAAACGCACTTGTTTGACGCGGATCTGGAATCACGCCTAACTCTCCTATAACTTCATTGACGTGTGAATCTGGTGATTCGTAGCGTGACATTTCGCATTTTTTACATTGGGTGTCATTTTTATGGTGAATGTATTGTTTAATACATTCACAGTTCCAATATTCTGATGTTGTTATAATTGTATTCATTAAATAACCTGTTTAGTAGTTTCTAGTCGTGGCAGAAACACATCTGACAACACTTCAAGCAAGCGGTACTAATTCCAAATAGTCGCCCACACTAATTATTGTGAAATCACATCCAGGCTCACCAATGTTTTTGATTGCCTCTTTTCGGGATATGCCGTAGAAGTAAACATCTTCATCGTTAATACTATCCGACATGCAATCTGATTCTGAAAAAATAGCACCCGATATTTCGTCACCATCACTATCTAATATAGTTACGGGGTAGGCTTTAGTTGTCATAATTAATTCTCTTTGTTATTGAGTATCTGGAATCCTCCGCCATTTAAGGCGGAGGATTCAATCAAGCCGCTATTAATTCATTTTTATACTTGAGTTGAGAAATACCACAATCAGAAACATCAAGGTCAATACGTTCTTTTAAATAAATCGGCTGATACAGTGACCCATTAGGTACTGTATAAAGATACTTCACTTCAATTATTTGTCCTGGTGCTGGGATGGCTTTATTAGGCGGAATAGTTACATTGCCAAGCGGTACTTTTGTGCTTCCATCGTAGATATAGAAAGATACACTGCGCTTGCTGTCATGTACTTTATCGACAATAACTGAACATTCGTCATAGAATTTATATTTAAGTGCGTTTCCACCGCTATTCGGGCGACCAGCACACCACGCGGAATTGAGTTTTTTAAAGACAATTCCTTCATGGTTAGATGCTTCGAGCTGACAAAGTAATAGTTTTTTATCATCTATTGTAAAAGTTGTTTTAGTCACCCGTATTGCATTATCTTTAGATAGGGACAGCATTTCCTGTAACAATTCAAAACGCTCTAAATAAGGCAAGTGACGTATATCGTTACCATCATAGCGAAGCATGTCAAAAGCAACCAGAATATCGCCCATATCCTCACCATCAATAATGTAATCTTTTGAATTAAGTTGTTTTGCAGAATTAGCAAGGACAGACGATAGCGCAACATATAAACCTTTGCGATTAATACCTTGTACGCAATCTTCAACTCGTTCAATTAACCGTCTTTCACCATCATGCTTTGACTGAGCGCAATAATCATTGTTTAAGCATAAGACTAGAGCTGTTGCTTCATCAATCGGATTTAACAACTGGCAACTTATACCGCTGACTTTGCTTTCGTTGTCAGTGGATTCATAGAGCGTTCCATTTTCACCTTCTGTGTAACCTTTCGCTTTCTTTGTCTTGATAAGGTTATTAAAGATTTTTATTGCTTTTTCGCTATCAACTGGTGATGCTGATTTAGTTCCCGTCCGAAGTGTCGAGCCACGCTTGCCGTATGCAAATGTAACGGTGTAACCATTATCAACCTGATTGATATGTGCCTGATATATTTTATCGCTTGCACCCTGCTTGAAATACAGGGTGGTACTTTGAATTATGCTCATGTAATTACTCGCTAAAGTTTATTGTTAAAGTTAAATCTCTGTATAGGAGTTACGAACTTTCACTAATTGTTATTATAGGCTAATAGCCTACCCTGTACAAGTGTTTTTATTATTGTTTTCAACATATCCCATAAACTGCCATATATCAGCGTTTATTTTTAGCGGCTTTACTTCTGATATTTTTTGATTAATGAAAACCCCGTGATGGTCTATTTCACCATTACGAAGTAGTTGCCACAGAATATTAATTCCAGCGTCCACGATAGACCGATTAACAAACAAGTCCTGACTTTGTATTGCCTCTGCAAGTGAGCAAGAAGGCTCGTTATCTTCCTCCATGTTTTCAAGTTCTGGGTATAGGTCATAAACATTCGGTAATCTGTTTTCGTTGTTCATCAAGTGTCCTAAGATTACTTGTCCTGTATGGCGACCATTGCCAAAGTCCAACCACATATCATTTGATTTTTCATGTTGGTACTGGCGCATATAATCAGCTATTTCTTTTCTTGTTGAAATGGTGTCCACGCAGGTAATTAAGATTTCAGGTACGTGATTTTCTAATCTGTCAGCGGTAAATAATTCTGGTCTTGACTCCCACGCTAACCCGTAGGCAAGGTTGTAGCGGTTGATTAATGTTGTAGCCTTGTTGTTGCCTATGTCACAGTAGGTGAAGCGTTGGCGACCAACATTAGGCATATCCACGGTATCATTGTCATACAGTTTTACTTTTAATCCATGCGGGTGTCCAACGGCTAACAAGCCATGATGTAGTTGACACAGGGCATCGAGGCAATTACTCCCAGAGCCTCCAGCGCCAACCAGCGTGATATGTATTGGTTTACTTAACCAATTTTCAGGGCATTTAAAGGTTTTTCTCATAATTCCACCCATTCCGCCAATGTTAGTTCCGACATAGTGTTTAAATAACTTTTAGGAAAGAGTGTCTCAGTAGTGATTGATTTGTAGAACGAATACAATTCATTTGTTGATGTACGTTCATCACGCTCTTGGTATAGTGTGTAGTTATGGTTCGTGTGCGTGAATATTGTGTCAAAAATAACACTCTCCCACCCTGCCATGCTTTTAGTATCGGCGTTATCAGGACAGTCTGCACTACCAACACATACCCTGCTGTCTGAATAAATATTCATTAAAGGCGCGTGGTAAATCACATCATCAGCCTTTGGTGTACGTTTGTACTTTGTTGCCACTACCGACAAGGTATTGTCGATAACTTTGAAGATTAAAGATGGATACGGTACAACTATTTTTGTTGTTTTTTTGCCGTTCTTAAAAAGCATGTATCTCATATTTCCAGGTACATGCCAGACCAACGAATCATCACTTTGTGCGATGATATTATAGGGAAGCACCTGTAATGACTTTTTCTGCTTCATTCCTGCCATGTCTGTTAATACTGACATAATGCCGTCATGTGACATAAGCTGACCTTCCATGATTACAAGGTGATTGTTTTCATCGGTCTTAATATCATGCAATGTGGCGAAGTTGTGCGACATTGACTGTGTATGTGCGTTCATCGAAGCACGATGAAATAAAATTGCTTGATTAGGGGTTACACTCATTGTATTCACCATTGTTTAATTTATTTAATTCACGAAACGCATCCGTCAACAAAGTTAAGCGTTTGACTGTTTTTTTATCAAACGGTATTGCTTCACGTAAAGGCTCACCGACCTGATTTAGTTCATCAAACATCTGTTCCTGTAGGTGAACAATTAATGCGCTATAAGGTGCATCTATGATGGTCAGGCTGAAATCCAGTGATTGTGTATCTTCCATCTCTAGTCGGTCAAATTCTGCATACATCTTTGAGCCTACCAACTGATTAAGAACTAGCAACAGGCATTTAGATTCTGGCGACTGGTACTTTTTTAGGTGTTTTATATGTTTTTTAATTTGTCCTTCTGTAGACTCACAATCTTGTAAATTTAAACCTGTTTCGTTGATACATTTATCTATGGCATTGCATTCCCTTTGCATACATTCATAATCAAGTAACGCTGAAACACATGCAGATAAAGAGCCTTCCATTTGTCTAATGAAGTAATCAAGATATTCAAAACTTTGATCTTCGGATATGAATTCAACTAACTTATCCACTGAATCAAATTTCATAGCTATTGATGCCAGCAGTTCAAATTCGTCGCTTTCAATAATCTCACCGACCATGCTGTTTTGTATGTGTAAATACCAGTGTGGTGGCATGAGAGGAAGTTGATACCGTGAAACTAATCCCAGTGACGAATAAATTACGGTACGTTCTTCGATAGACAGGGATGATGTATCTATATTAATTTCATGCAAGTGATACCCTGTTAAAGCACAATGCCCGTTTTCAATATCCAAATCGACATTATAATTATCGTCCATGCAGGAACTACGCAAATTAGACTCACATTGTCCTGTCAGGGTATTTAATAAATCAATCTCAACAATTTCACCCGCTTCGTGTCGATAGAACTGCCTGTTAATATCAATCTCATTAATAATTTTCAACTTGAGTGACTTCGTTATTGTTTGTGCGCTTTGTACTTTTAACTCATTGCTTGCCAGAAATAATTGATGTGATGCCTCCTTGTAACATTCAGAGTAGGCATTAGCACTCACACTGGGTAACATCATTAGCCCGTAATTAATACCCGTCAAATTGGTGGTATTTGAGATGGGTTGATTAAGTTTCTTTGTGTTGGTTTGCATAACTTTCTTTGATTGCGTGGAATAACATTGTTAAGGGTTTTAATCATCAGTTGAGCAGGAGGCAAGCCCCTGAGTAACTCAACAGCCGTGCTGTCAAGTGACTCTGAGTTTGCCCATGCCTTCAATATACTGCGTGGACGCTCACCTTTATCCTTTCGTTTTAACTTCGTTTTTGGCGACTTCATATATTTGCACCCCGTTTTCAATGAATGGCTCACCAAGCGTTGCTATCTCTAATTGCGGATAACTTGGTGCATACAATTTAATGGCTTCGTCTGCGGGTAAGTCAGGTGCAGGGTCAGTCAGTTCCAGGCTGGACAATCGAAATACTCGTTTTAATACATTTGCAGTCATTATTATTCCCCTTACAGTTCCAGTGAACGTGATTTTGATGGTGATGCTTTATCTTCGGTTGCTACTACCTTGTCTTTTTTAGTTTCAGTAGCGGTGTTTTTATCTTTGCTTTCCTGTTTGACGGCTCTTTTAGCGTCAGCCACCGCTTTATTGATTACATCAAGGTTAGAGATAAGCGACTTTCGTTGTTGCATGTATCCCTGAATTTCAAAAAGGATTGATTCATCGACATTATTATCATTTTTAACAATAACCCTTAACGGCACAGCTAAAGCGGCGTGTGCTTGCGCTATTGCTCCTTCACACTCAGGCGCAGGTTTGGACGGTATGACGGTGAAAACAATGTCATTTTCTTTTGATTCGATTTGAAAAGTAAATTTTTCTTTGGCTACTGCCAGTATTAAACTTTGTATAAACATGGTTTTTTCCTTTATGAATTTTCTTTCAGTGGTGTAGCGTGGACATTGTTCGTTTCAATATCACTGTTTTTATAATTTAATGCTGTGGGAACAAAGCCTTTAACGGGGAACTTGCTCTTGTCGAATGTTTCTAAGATCACGCTAACGGTGGCTTTTGCTAACTTGGCAAAAGCACCCTTATTGTCATCTTTGTTATCCAGCCATTGCGCGAAGCCAGATTCTTTGAGTACTGCAATAATGCCTGTTTTCTGATTACAGGCTAAATATTCCTTATCAAGTGTAAAGTGTTCAGATAGTTCGGGTTTTATGGTTTCCATAATCATTTCAACCGATTTATCTGTCTGGCTTAAATCGAAGTTGTTATCGCCAGAGGCAATAATCACGCTGGTACAAAAAGCAATAATTTCAGTGAGTTCTGTTTCGCTTAATGCCAATAACTTAGGTATGGTTTTGTAGCGGTCATAAGCTGAATGAGCATTTACAGTGAATGGCAATCTAAACGATGGCTGTAATGTTTTTGTTATCTCACTTCCTGAATGTTGTGTAGGCAAACTTTCAAGTAAGATGCAAGCGTTCATCGCAGTCATCATGTGACGATCTGTGATTAACTCATTACTGACGATGGACTTGAACAGTTTTGTTCTGAATTCAAGTACCTTTTTTGGTGGTTTATTATCGACCGCTTTTTTAGCCTTTTTGATACAATTTTTATTTTTATCATTTTTTGCTTTATTTTCAGTGGCAGCAACGGTTTTAGCGTTCAGGGTGGGTTCTTCTTTTTTTACGGTTGTTTTTTCCTTGTAGCAATCTGTGTCAAAACAAACATTTTCTTCAACTTCGCCAATGGTTTCACGTTGAGTGCTTATCAATGCACCACATTTTCCGCATTGCTGGCATTGCGTGAACTGTTCATCGTCCATCTTTTCAGCAAATAAATAATTATAGGAACTATTCATGCGTTCTATGTCGAGATAAACCACATTGTAATCTTCTTCTTTTGCTTTTTTTACATAGGCAAATTGGGCTGTTTCTTTTTCATCCCAACAGGTCGGATTGGTGCAACAGCCCTCCCCTATGTTGTCAGAGAATAAAGAAAATTGGGATGTTGTATTGTGAGGGCATCCCTTACAATTAGCCGTATCAAATATTGCTGTGTCCAGCTTGTACGCAAACTGTAATAACTTGCTCTTTAGTTCGCTGACTGTTATGCCTTTTTCGATAATTGATGTTACTGCATTGTCCTGATTCTCAACCGTCAGGCTGGTTAATAATTCAGCGTGACCCAGTTTTATTTCTTTGTGCATTAAGGCTGACTGTGCGTTCTTTGACAGGTTAAGCAATAACAGTCGTTTTGATAGCTTGCTTTCGCTCCATGACAGAACTTGTGAAGCCGTTTTACGATTGTTGTCTTCGAGTGTTAAAGCCGTTTGTGCCGCATACGCTTCTTCTATGGCAGACATATCTTCGCGTTCCAGATTCTCTTTGGTTGCTCTGCGAATAGCGGTTTTATCATCCATTTCTTCAATCTTGCAATCAATGGATTCACAACCCGCTATGTGGGATGCTCGCCAGCGTCTTTCACCAGCTACTATTTCATAGCTATCGTGTTGTATAGGTCGTACAAGTATCGGTGTAATAACGCCATCCTCTTTAATGCTATCTGCTAGTTCATTTAACTCGGACATGTCAAAGTGTTGGCGGGGGTTAAAGTTACTTGCCTGTATTTGAGATAAAGGTATTTCTGCTAAATGTGGTGACTGGCTCATATTGATCTCGCTAGGTTTATAAAACTAATAATAGTTGGTCATATAATTAACCATTTGCGAGACAGTAATATCTGATAAACAGATAACAAGCTTTGGTTTTTATAATTCTCGCTAAGGTGCTGTATGAACTGAATATAGGAGTTATTAAGTTCATAACTGAATTATAGGCTAATAGCCTATTAGGTACAAGTGTTTTTTATATTATTTTTATTGAAAAGAGCATGAATAATTTAGCTGGTTTACTAAAACATTTTGAATACGTTTTAGAGTAAACCATGCTTGTTTGTTTGTACTGTTAGTGCAAACGCTGAACTTTAAATCGTAAGTTTAAATGGTGGTAGTTTATTCACATACAAAAGTAAAACTGTAAAAAAAACAATTATCCCACTTAGCGAAAATAATCCACGTAGCGCATACTTTATATCGGTTGTTGACGGCACTGATCCAAATAAAATTATAATGATTAAATACCAGCGCAGTATTTCTAATAAAATATAGTTAGTAGGGTATAAATATATTAGCCATGCTACACCAGGATTGATGATTAATGGCGCAAGTGAAATAGGTATGCAAAAAACAAGTAATTTTGGTATGTAATGTACATGCCCGTAAATAATACTGTTGCCTTCAAATCGAGGAATAATGGAGAAACTGCGGATATGTGAAAACAATACAAGTGCCACTACCCAGTGGGCAAATTCGTGAATGATTGTGGCAGGCAGCCCCAGTACTGCTCTAATTAAATAAATAGTGCGAATTCTTACATGAAATCTACTCATTATTATTTTGGTTTCGTGGAACTGTCTTTTGTTGCAATTATCTCTTGTTTATCCTGGGATGTCATAATACGCTAATGGTTCAGTGATATATTTCTCAACGGTCTTTTGAAAACTATAAATTGCATCACGATTTTTTTTAATTTCATAACGCTTATTTTTAAAACAATTAGTCCAGATGCCTGAAATTGCATTTATTCCAACAAGTATTGATATAACAAAATACCCTGTCGCAAATTCAGTATTAGAATTAGAATAATGAATATAACCAGCTAAAGCACCGTAAGCTGCGCCGCCAAGTTGTAAAAAATTTGTAATGTTGGCACTGGAGGATAATCTCACCGCTTCAATATGAATTGCTGAGTCATAACCAGTAATGTCCTTCATATGATGAAAACTTGTTAAAACATTTTCATCAATTTTCCACTTATTCATTTTTTTTATTATTTGTTTTTTAAATATGTCTGTTAATTTATTTCCTTCTACAGTACTTTGAATTAATGGGTTCGGGGAAGTAATGAGCTTAAATGCAATTACATATCTTAATAAATCGTCATTTAAAGAATTAGTATTGTTTGCCATAATTTCTAAAGACGCGATAGCCTCTCTCATTGACATTTTGTGTACTCCTGCAATGCCAAATATTCTGCTTACAACCTGTCTTCTTAATGTTTCGTCTTTGCCAAGGTTGGCTGTATTGCCTAATTCATATAAATATTCTTTAGTTGTTATCATATTTTAATGTTTATGAATTTAATTTCAGAGCTGTCAGAGTCTGATGTTGCCACTTATATTGAGCCATAACCTAACAGACGTTGCGCTGTTCTATGGTCGATTTATTGACGCATGTCCAGCTAAGTGCATATCAACTGTTACTTACTGTAATTCAATTTGTTTAAATTCTGTATCACAGCTATTAAACAGTCCATTGCAGGCTTTAATTATTAAATAAGCGCTTTTGGGGATTTGATTTAGAAACGCTGAAACGTCCTTTTCTTTATTAACGAATGTTATCGTGCCACACGATATTTTATTTTGGGAAGTAAACCTACAACTAAAGCTCCCGTTTGTATTGCAATTATATATCGCACTAATACCTCCGCAGTTTTGACTAAAGAACTTAACGCCTGCGCTGCTTGATAATGTTGAATTATTGCTTAAATAAAGTTCAATATGATAAGGGTCTGTTGACGACACGTTCCAGGACACATTGAATGCGCCATTATTTACCCCTGAGTTTATTGGCTTAACGTCACTGGTTGTAGTAGACGTTCCTGTAACAGAGTACATGTTAATGCTTGTGTTTTGGCTGTTGCTTGTTGTTGGGTTTGTAGTATTACTGGTTTCGCTACAGCCAAATAACAAAAATAATACTCCAAAAAACAATATATGTTTAATCCTTAGCATATTCATTATCCTGTAATGGATTATCTTCTAAAAATATCTTACAGCGACAATTGGATGAAATTATTTTTGAGAATTTTTCTTCTTCATCTTTAGTCATTTTCGTGAAATCAGTTAATGAAGCTTTAACTACGAATTTTTTACTTTTTTTATTTGGTTGATCGCCATCCCTGTTTTTGTTGTTTTTTATAACCATCCTTTCATCTCCTGATTGTTTTGTTTCACGCTTATATTTACGCTATCATGTGACACATCACCGGCATCCCTTTGATGGAGCGCTTTTACCAGCAAGTTATAACTATCGCCTTTTTCAATGATAATTTTTTGTGGATTATGCATTGCTATATCCTGCATTAACTTATAATCGAAAATTGCAGACATGCCCCTACCTGTTGGTGTCATCCACGGATACTTAATTGGTAACCATGGATGTTTAACAGGTTGTCTTAGAGGCTTGTTGTTTTCATCATTCATGTTTCATCTCCTGTGAAATATTAAGTTCTATACAATGAAGAAGATTATGATTCTCGTGCTTATCGCACAATTTATTGGTTATATTGATATAAATATTCAGAAATGCGCTTGTTCCCATAAACTCCTTAACTTGTTCACCGCTCAATATTACGCCTTTCATGTTTCTTTCATAGAAAACTATAGATTCGTAGCAAGCTGAACACGTCATGTATAATGAGTATCTAAAAAGAAAATCATTGTTATATTTGATGTAATCCAATAGATCATCGTCTGATAAATCACCGTTCATCACCTCATAGTCTAAAGCTATTTTATAACTTGTTGGTTGAATTGTTCTTATTGTTTCTCTGATGGGAGTTAAGATTTCTATATGATTCGCATTACTATTAAAGTATAAGTAATTATCACTTAATTGAAAAATATGTTTTTTATTTGACTGTTCGTTGTTACTTGTAGTAGCCATACTTATTGTTTTGGTATGTTTTTTTACTTCTGGTATAGCATTGCTTGTATAAGGAGCATCTAAGGCATCATTAATAACAAGCTCATTTGTAAATACCCTAGATTTATACATTCCATATGCAATATAACCTGTTGCTACAGTAAAAACGATAGCAGCTAATAAGGCTCCTGTACTTCTTGCAATAACTGTATGTTCAACCACTTTTTTACTAATCACGGGTTTGCTAAAACTTTAGATAGAGTATCTTTAAATCACTAAACTTAACTAATGTGTTGATGCTGTCATTATTAAAGGTTACATATGCCATATCATTATGTTCTGACTGTTTATTTAAAATAAGGATACCTTCACGACCATTAATGTATTTGACTATAACATTGGCGCTTTGTGTTTTTATAACACTGGTAGAACGGGGATCACTTGCCTGCTGATTTTTATCGTCTTTGACTTGACCCGGTATATCATCTGCATTCTCAGCATCACTACCAGTGTCACTAATTGTTTGGTTATCCAGCATGTGTTCTCCTTGTTGGCGTGTGTTGCTTTTTTCTGACTCGAAATCGTTCTGTTGCGCTTTTTCATTGCCGGGAGTCGCTTTGCTATTAACTGCTTTTAATTGTGCTTCAACGTCTTTACGGGAAACGCCGTTGTTCTGACGTGACATCTGGCACACTTTGGTAAACTTGTCATTGTCTGTCTCATGAAGTTTTCTTAACAATTCCAGAGTAATAAGATCGCTTATTACATTTTCTCTTATAAGTGTAACGGCTTCTTCTGGTAGCTTTAATACACTTAAAAAACGACTTACTTTATTGATATTGGCTTTTTTTGACCTGGTTATCCAGCCAAGCTTAATTGCGACTTCTTCTTGCGTGAGACCTGTTTCAATTAATTGTCCTAATGCTTTGGCCATATCAAGGATAGGTAAATCCACTCTACCTATGTTCTCAGCAAGCTGACCTAATAATCGGTGTTGTTTGTCACGGTATGGAGCATCTGGATCAACGATGGCCTTTAATTTAAAGCCTTCAATTTTACTTGCTGCTCGCCACCGGCGTTCTCCTTTGTCTATTTTATAAAGGCCATTATCATCAGCCGGATAAACAACTATTGCCTGCTGTTGCCAGGTGTTTTTTAATGATTCTGAAAGCTCGTCTATTTTCTGTTCTTCAAAGACGGTTCTTACCTGGGTATCACAGTAACACTGATCTGGATGGAGCAATAGTACTCGCTCATGAGTTAAAGCGTCTTCAGACAACTCTTCTAAATCAAATCCCACTAGACTGTTTGATGCTTGATTCATTACGCTCGCCCCTCCCCTCTATTCTGGTTGTTATTTCGTTAATCATGCGATCAATTTCTGCTGTGGCAATACGTGCTCGCGTTTCTTGTAATTTCCATACAGGACAATAATCAGTCATAGCCGCGTCTAATGATGCGTTATAACTTATTATGGTATTGAATAATAACGGCCCAACATTGTCTCTAAGTTTTTCAACTGCGATGATGTCGCGTTTTCGCCTTCGGTCGAGCTTATTAATTACCACGCCTAATATTTTCAATTGTGGATTGACTTGCTGGCGTATCGCCTTAATTGTTTCAATTTGTCCTTTTAGTCCATTAATGGCAAAACCTGATACCTGGATAGGTATCAGCACATAATCTGCAAATGAAAATACAGCGATGGTTTTTATGCCCAGAGAAGGAGGACAATCAACAAAAATATAGTCGTAATCCAGCTTTACTTTTTCAATATGGGTCTTGAGCCTTAAAGCTTGTTTTATGGGTAATTTTTCAACTGAAGCAAGTTCTGAGTCATTTTCTGGTGTATGAAACAAGTCAATGCCGAGCCTTGTGACCATCGGTGCTACTTTTCCAGGGAAGTCCGTAAATAGCTCGCGAACCACTGTACCTTCGTATTGATGCTCCGGTTCAAAAAAGGTTGAGCTGTTCCCTTGTGGATCAATATCAATGACACATACTCGCTTATTCAGATGCTGTGCATACCTTAATGCCGTCTGAACACATAACGTGGTTTTTCCTACGCCACCCTTTTGATTGGTTATTGCAATAACGCATGGTTTTTGTTGTGACATATTATTTCTCAATGTTTCAGGATTGACGTTATTTACCCGTTATGTCTTTTAAAAACATATACAAAATATTCCAGGCTTCAGGTGTGTAAATAGCCATTAAAAACTGAGTAATTACGCCCAATAAAAACATCGTTATCAACACAATCAAGCGTACACGAATTACTCGATATAGTGGCAAAGTCATCGATGTTGCTGGTGCCTGCATATTATTTAAATACTTTTCTTCTTCTCGTTTTCTGCCAAACATCAGGTGTTTCCTTTCTGTGCTGGTTTTTGATTTTTTGTTTCGTTTAATGATGTATCTGATATTTGTTTTAGTTTTTGTAAGGCTGCAATCACACTGCTTTCAGCTACCATGCCTCTAAGCATGATATTTTTACCTGTGTGGTTATCAACCAGATAAGTAATAGGTGTTGAATTTACGCCCAGTGCTTTAGCTTTGGCTATGTGTTCATCAATGGTTTTTTCATGTTTCCCGCTTTTTACACAACTAACAAATTCCCTTGTATCCAGACCCACGTTATCCGCTATGAGTTGCAGGCCTTCCACACCCTGTCCCTGACCATCCATCATCTGTTGTAGATAAACCCAGAAAGCACGATTACCTCCAGTTTCTGCGGCGCATTCAGCAGCGATTGCTTTTACAACAGCGTTAGGGTTCTGCGATCCTAAAGGGAAGTGTTTGTACTGCCAATTTACATGTTCTGGATATTTATCAACGACACTTTTTGGTGTGCTATGGTATTTTTTACAATAAGGGCATTCAATATCAGAAAACACAACCAGGCTAAACCGTGTGTTTTCATTACCATAAATATGTTTTCCGGAGACCGTGTGTTCGGATGCGTTTTCGTATTCTGTGAACTTATCCTGTACTCGTTTATCCTTTTCGTTATCAATATAGGCGTTAATACGTGACTGAATATGAGCGTTAACTGCTTCTGTGTTATTTGATAGGTAGTATTCAAAATTAGAGTTAACAGATAACTGTTCAACCTCCTTTGACAGCTCGTTTATACGATCAATTGCATATGCTGCGGTAATTAATACTACGGCAATGAAAAAAAAAGATAGTGTTTTTTGTGTTTGTAATTTATTCATAATAATTTAAAACAAATAAGGTTTATTGCTTGCTGCAAACAAAGCCATAATCTGTACTCTTGACTCATTCGCAAAACGTTTAAATATATCCACAGGCGGTGAGTAATCTACGGTATTTATCTCACCGTCCAGTATTTCTTGTGACGCATCGCTTAAGTCGCCTAAATTATCAGCCAGTCCCATTTCAATGCTTTTTGCACCCGTCCATATTAATCCTGAAAATATATCGGGGTAATCCGTATTCAATCTGTCACCCCGGCCTTCTTTGACTGCATCAATGAATTGAAGATGTATTTCCGATAACATCTCAGTCCAGTATTTTTGAATGTGTGGCTGCGCTGGCAAGTAAGGATCCATTAAAGCTTTGTTTGAGCCAGAAAGATAAATCCTGCGTTCTATGCCTACTTTCTTCATCAATTCAGTGAAGCCAAAATTTGATGAGATAACACCAATAGAACCGACCATGGATGCCTGGTCAACATAGATTTTATCTGTAGCAGCTGCAATGTAATATGCAGCTGATGCACCCAAATCTTCAATTACAGCATGCATGGGTTTGTCCGGAAATTCTTTGCGTAATTTTTTAATTTCCTTATATAAACGACCGGCATGAACAGGTGATCCGCCAGGAGAGTTAATTCGTAAGACGACACCTTTAGCCAAAGATGTGTTAAATGCCTGGCGTAATGCCGGGATGATCTGATTAGCATCTGCTAACTGGTCGCTCATAATGGGACCATATATTTTTATGTAAGCAATATGTGGTTGGTTTTTATCGCCATTTTTATAACTAATTTTTCCGCCACCAACAATATAAGCAGAAGCAATAAATATAACGAATAGTGAAATCTTAAAAACCAACCATCTTCTTCTGGACTTGCGTTGTTCTTGTAGTTCTTTTGCGGTTCCAAGTAACACGCCTTTTATAAGGTCTTTATCCAGGGTAATGGTGTTTTCGTTTTCTTCTGACATTTATGTTTATCCTTTATTTTTATTAATTTGTATTCAGAACTCCTTTCTAGAGGTCAGCTTGTGTGAAATAACCACATAATCATTAAGTGACAGGTTGTAGATGCCAGGCTGCCGGCAATCACTAATGCTCGACGACCACGAAAGGTTGCTAATTTGTCTGGCATAACTAAACAGAACATCTGGTAAAAGCCAATTAAGAGTAATGTGGGCAATATTCCTGCATGGGGTAAATAGAACGTTGCAAGGCACGTTGTAACAATTAGCGCGGCACCTAAATATAGTGCTATAGATGCTGATAATTCATTTTTTGCGCTTATGTCGCTGTTAGCTGTTATCGTATAAGACATTTTTATATTCTCTAAAAAATAAAGAAATGCTATCTTAAAGAACTAAAAAACCCTTCTTGCTCATAGCCCCTTTTAGGTACATTGTGGCTATATTGATTGGCTCCATAACAATTTTGGTAAAGTTTGTCGGGGCATTGACGATGATAAAGTAGACGCGCAGTTAATGTTTACCACAAGTACAAACAGGACGATGGTGTCCGTCTTTTATTAGCCAGTAATGTTGTGACATTTTAATTACCTGCTCAGGTTTTAATAGTTTCACTGGTGTATAGATGGGGCGCTTTGTACCGGTAATGCGGAGATATGCTGTAGGGTTAATTGAATAGCCTTTTGATGCCAGGATCATTGCATATACTGAAAGCTGTACTCGGTCGGATAGAAATACTTTGTTATAACCTCTGTTTTTGGTATCAACGATAATGTGATAGCCATTAGCAAGCTTAAACAACTGGTCGATACGACCGTGTACTGCAATGGGATGACGCATGCTGATGTTTTGTTCATTCATTACGCAGCGAGCACCATTAAATATTTTCGGAAGAAAATGATTGAATTCATTTAGCAGTGCTTTCTTTTTCTTTCTTGATATGACAATCAGAAGAAAAAAAACTACACTTGTTATTAATGCCGCTGTAGTAATTTTATCCATAGGTTTATTTTACATGGATTTTTAAAAATGCAAGCTTGAGGATAGAGATGCCACGGCTAATTCGTTCTACCTGCGAAACCCAATTGTACCAACAAAACTTCAATAGTATTGGACAAAGCGCTCAAACTGCGGTATAAATAAGCCTCAATAATTCTTTTTTTGAGGCTGTATTTTGCAACTTGAGGCGTTAACTGTTCGACCTATTACTCAGCATGAAATTGAGCATTATAATAATTTGATGCAAGCGCATCATTATTTAGGGGCTTCGCCACCGATTGGCGAAACCTTGCGCTATATTGCTTTGTATCAACAACAATGGGTTGCACTCATTAGCTTTTCCTCTGCCGCTTTAAAATGCGCGGCTCGTGATCGATGGATTGGCTGGTCTTATCGACATCAATTTGATCGCTTGAGTTTGGTAACGAACAACAGTCGTTTTCTGATTTTACCTCAGTGGCACTTTCCTAATTTGGCTTCACGCACCTTGTCTTTGTGCCAAAAGAGATTGCCTTCAGATTGGATGACTCATTTCCATCACCCCTTGTTGTTATTGGAAACCTTTGTTGATCCTGCTCGTTTTCAAGGCACGCTGTATAAAGCGGCTAACTGGAAATTGTTGGGGTTAACTCAAGGTTTCAGCCGTCAGGCGAAAGTGTATCAGGCAAATTCCTCTCCAAAAATGATTTTTGTTTATGCTTTACAACGCAATGCACACCAATTGCTTTCAAAGCCTAAGCTTCACCCTCACTATCAATATGGGACACCGAAACTGATGCTCACTGCCGACCAAATGAAAACCTTACCTGAATTTTTTATGGATATAGCCGACCCTCGCCGAGCACAGGGACGACGCCATCGCTTATCCACTATTTTAGCCATTTCAACGGGCGCTATTTTATGTGGGCGCGTCGGCTTTAAGGCGATTGCACAATGGGCTCAGTCTTTAAGTCAAGATGCGCGTGCGCGTTTTAATTGCTCGTATAAAAACGGGCATTACAACGTACCGAGCTTATCCTCTATACGCAATGTATTAATTAAAATAAGCCCTGATGATCTGGACGAGACATTAAGGCTGTGGAGTGCGCGTTATGCAATGGACGATGACAGCCTGGCCATTGACGGTAAAACCATGTGCAACGCCATTGATAGTGAGGGCAAGCAAACCCATATCATGAGCGCAATAGGGCATCAAAGTCTAGCTTGCTACGCCCAAAAAAAGTCGGAAAATTGCGCGTAGATGACGAGACAGAAAAACAAACCAATGAAATTAAAATAGCCGCTCCTTTATTAGCTCCACTCGATATTGATGGCATGCTGATTACTGCCGATGCCTTATTGACACAGCGCGAATTTGCACGTCACCTGGTAGAAGATCGCAAAGCGCATTATCACTTCACCGTTAAAGCCAATCAAAAAACACTTTTAAACGACATTCAACACTTCTTTGAAAATAGTACTGCTTTACCTGATGTTAATGCCACCAATCATGGGCATGGACGTATCGAAACACGAACGATATGGGTCACGACAGCGTTAAACGAATACCTTGATTTTCCTTATGTTGCCCAGGTGTTTGCCATACAGCGAGAGGTCTTTCATAAAAAAACCAAAAAAACATCCTGTGAACTCATCTACGGCATAACCAGCCAGAAAAACATCGAAGCAAAGCCTGTTGATATTCTGCGCAGTAACCGGGCTCATTGGTGTATCGAGAATAGTTGCCATTATATTTTAGATTGGAACTATAATGAAGACCGATGCCGCATACGCACACAATACGGACCTGAAAACATAACGAGAATAAGACGTTTTGCTATTGGTGTTATTAAAGCCATCAGTTTAAAGGGTGTTGCTGAGACGATGAGAGACCTGACGATGAATGTGAGACTGGTTTTTGATTATTTAAAGATGACTAAAAACTCTCTCGGACGCGGGTATTTGGGGTAGAACGAATTCGCCGTGATAGAGATGCTAGAAATTATAGTCATTGCTGTTTTGTTTGTTGTTTCCATGCTGGTTAATGCGATAATTACCAGGTGGTCAACTAAACGAGTTTTAGGTATAGAGGTATCATGGTTGAAATCAACTGTGATTGTAATAGGTCGTTCTTTCGCCGCATTACTTGCAGGTTTTGTTATTGGATATGCGGTAAGACTAGGGCTTGCTGGCGAGATCAATCAAAACGCTATGAAAATCGCTGCCATGTTTGTTATTGCTAGTTTGAGTTTTTTGGCTTATTGGGTGCTTCTTGGGAAAATGACGAATACTCAAATCTCATTTTGGGGTATGACCAAAACAGTTGGTACTGAAGCTGTTATGTTGAGTGTAACGGTAATCGGCATCTCTGTTGTGCTATCCACTGTGTTTTTTCTGTTTAAGTGAATAACTCTCCGTGAACCACTCGCATCACCTCACCGCTACCCGGCACTGATCGATCAAGTTAAAATATTATTTTAGGTTTTCTAAATAATGCCTCATACCCGGCTTCTCAATATAGTATTCTCCTTTGTGGACTCGACTAATCAAATTAACTTCCAGTAATCGCGAAATTGCGCGTTGAACATTGGACTGAACTCCTTTTACGCTCGTTTCCTTATCTATTTTTTCCATCAGCTCTCTGGAAAATGGGTTGGCACCTCCACTAAGAGCAAGAAACACAATGCGATCAATGGGTTTCATTCTCCTGGCAATACCTTCAAAATCTTCCGTGGCCTCCATGACCTGAAGAACATGTTCCAACGCTTCCTTTACGGTCGCCTTGGAAGTAATTATGTGAACGATTAGCTTCATCATCCAGTAAGGCGATTTATCCATGTGTAAAAATGCCTGGTTGAGCGGATGAACTGGTACGGCAATTTGGTGGTCATTTGCCAGTTTGTCTTTTAAAAACCTAATAAACTTATCATCCATATCTGGAAACGCAACTGATTCAACAAAATGGTAAAAAGGTGACTGTGATTCATTGAACAACAAATTCATATAGTGCCTGGATGATCCAGTAAAGATGCTTTTTACCCGTCCCTGGCGCTTATCAAGCATCGTTCTCAATGCGTGGGCAAGAGGCTCAAAATGACTTGATGTGGAAAGGTGCTGAATCTCGTCAACTAACAGTAAAATGGTCTTTTTGCCAGCCTTATTGTCCAAGGTGGTCAGCAGTTTATCCAGGTGGGTAAGATCCTTGCTACTGGGCGTACTCGGGTTGTTGGCAAACTCTACTTCCATTTTCCCAAGAAGCTCATTGCTAACGGTTGCTTTCTTGATTTTAGTTTTCAGCAGACGACTAAATGTAGCTTTCTTATCGAGCGCATCGATAGCTTCCTCGATAGCCATTATCAGCCCTTCATGCGGGGCATTGATATTTTGCCAAAGACTGGCATAGACTGGAATGTATTTTATCTTTTGTGCTTGAGGCGCTAGATCCTGAAGGATGAACAACGTTTTCCCTTTTCGCCGTGGCGCGACAATCGCAAAATTAGATGAGATTCCGAGAGCCAAAAGGCTGAGGTAATGTTCAGCCAGGTCAGTTCGTGGGTAGTGCCAGCCTTCCATAAGTCCCTCAAAGAGCGATGTTTTGACAATTACGCATGATTACGCGCCGTTTGCATAATTACGCATTATACAGGTAATCATGCGTAACTCAAATTGGTTATGTACTTATGAGTTGAATCCAAACTTGAATTCAGGATGATGAAAAACTAATATACCTGCAAGAATAATCTGAAATACTTGTTTGGCGTGATACCAAAATAATATTTAACCAAAAAAAAGACCTCCGAAGAGGTCTTTTTTTTACTCAGTAAATCCATGTATCCCAGATTGTCGTGCTCGCTGTTTGATATTATCCCAGGATTTTTTCTCCTGGAAATAAGTCCTTATAAGAAAGACTGTTATCAATAAAAAGCCGCCAATTGCTATTGCTAACAATAGATTCATAATTATGTCAATCCACATGATTTGTTACCTCTTATTAGATAATTCCTGAATGCCCTTGTCAAGGCTTTTCCCGGTTTTATTCATTCGGAGCGCAAGCAGATCGCAGATTAACTCTTTCTGAGAAGTTGAACGAGGGTTGGTGTCCTCGATGATGCCGCCGAACGGATCGTACAGGACTTCCTTTATCACGTTGCCGTCCATGTCGGCAACAACACGCAGGCTGCCGACCTGATCGTAGAAGAGGTAAGCGACGGCTCCATCGTCGCGGCGCATGGCATAGGGTGTCCTGGCCTCGTCTTCGTATGCTAATTCAAAGAGATTCTGCCCGTCATGGAACCCGGCCAGTCTGATGAAGTCGAGCCATTTGTAGGCCTCGACCATCTGGCCGTTGAAGAACTTGGCTTCCCGCTGGCCATTGTCGTCATGGGAGAATTCAAAGACGTGGTTTTCGCCTTCCACTTCCATTTTGAGCAGCCGATAATCCGGTGCGTATTCGTACAAAGTGTACCTGCCGCCGGAACTCCAGATTGACCTGAACCCGCTCTTGTCGTGAGTGTAGGTATTTCCCCCAGCCGATTGAAGCCTGTTTTCAAAGGTGTATCGATATTCCCGGTAGTAACTGCCAGCCGTTGTCGGGAAATAGTCCTGCGTCCGGCGACCCTCTTTGTCGTAGTGACATTGGCAGATG
>JAFLJY010000122.1 GCA_022712755.1 Gammaproteobacteria bacterium | reverse complement strand
CAGTCGGCAAAACGCTTGCCACGATAGGCGGCTTCATCCAGCTTGTGACGCTGAATCATGGTGCCCATGGCACCGTCAAGCAATAATATGTGCTTCTTTAGCGCCTGATGCAGGTGACTAATACGTTGTTCTCGGGTGAATGTCATAATATTGAATTTTGGCTAAAAAATAGCAGAATATTGTAACATTTATGCCAATAGTTCGTATTTTATAACTTACTATTACAAGCTAAACTTATCGTTATGAACACACGCCATTTACAACTCTACATTACTGCAGAATCACCCTGCAGTTATTTTGAAAGCAGGCTAAGCAGCAATTTGATTCCCGCCCCCGAATTACCGCTGAACATGCCTATCTACAACCAGTTAATTCAACACGGCTTTCGCCGTAGCGGCAGACACTGTTATCGCCCGCACTGCAAGCAGTGTCAGGCATGTATTGCCTGCCGTCTTGTAGTCAATGATTTTGTTTGCAGTCGCTCACAACGACGCTGCTTGAAAACCAACCAGGATTTAACACTTACCGTGGTCAACGCCGGTTTTAGTGATGAATATTTTGAGTTATACCGTCGTTATCTTAATTCCCGCCATAGCGATGGTTCGATGGCAAACCCTTCTGTAACCGATTTTAAGCAGTTTTTATATAGCAGCTGGAGTGATACCCATTTTCTTGAGCTTCGCCTCAACAAACAGCTTATTGCTGTTGCCGTAACCGATATACTCAGTGATGGACTGTCAGCGGTTTACAGCTTTTTTGAACCGGAAATGCAAAACCGTAGCTTAGGTACTTACTGCATACTCAAACAAATTGACTATGCAAAACAACGGGGACTACGTTATCTTTATTTGGGCTACTGGATTAAAAACCATAATAAGATGCATTATAAAAAAAACTTCAAACCACTGCAGTTATACCTTGATGATCAGTGGTTATTAACCCGGCAGTAATGTATATCGTATTCAGCTCATGCCTGCCTGCCCACGGACTACGTTATCAGCACTTACTGTAGAATGGCTACAGTGGCGCGCTGATGCCTTGCCGTAAGCAGGCAGGCATGAGCTGAATACGATATACATTGCTGCCGGGTTAATAAGTAACGATGCTAGTACGAGTACTGGCAATATTAAATAAAATCACAACGGCTCAGCATAATTCGAGAAAAGACAGCATGCAATAAAAACCCCCATTTAACGCATTTTTTTACCATCGCTTGTTGTGCTATGATTATATATTTACGGCAACACCAGCATGACAACACAAGAAACCATTACCGCTAAACTAAATAATGCCTTTTCACCCGAACACCTGGAAGTGATCAACGAAAGTTTTATGCACAATGTACCGGAAGGTTCAGAGTCACACTTTAAAATCATTATTGTTTGTGATGACTTTAAAGACAAAATGCTAATTGCACGCCACCGCCTGGTCAACAAAGTACTGGCAGACGAACTGAATAAAGAACAATCCGACGGTGGCATTCATGCCCTTGCTTTACACACCATGACGATGGAAGAATGGTTTGATAAAGGCAAAGTGGCTGACTCACCAGAGTGCCTGGGTGGCGGTAAATAATAAGGATGCTTTGCACAACACGCTAAAAGGGTAATATTAATCTGATAAAAAAATTACCCTAAACCCAAAAACCCTACTTAGGAAGGTATCTTTATGATAGATATTTCACCAATAATATTAAATTTTATTTATGTTGTGTTTGGCGGGCTTTTAACACTGCTTTTTATGAAGTTCAGTTGTAGCATGTTTAACAGAATGGTGAACTTTAACATCAGCGATGAACTTGGCAAGGGAAACATCGCTGTGGGTTTAATGGTGATGGGCATATTTATTGGTGTAGGCATATCACTGGGCCTGGTGATTGGCCTTGGTCTTAGTTGACCTGGGGCTTAACCAGGTCGAATTCTGGCTAACTCGTGTAATTAGTTAACACCATAATCATGCATTTTCAGCACTTCATCTACACTGCAATACTTGTCTTTCTTCTCAGCACACAAAACGCCGTTGCTCGTTTCGTTGACCATCCTGTCCATTCCAGCCAGTGGACAGACAAATATGATCGCTATTTTAAAAAATACAGTAAACGTTATTTTGGCCCTTTATTTGACTGGCACTGGTTTAAAGCCCAGGCCATTGCCGAATCCACATTAAATAATGATGCCGTAAGCCCTGTCGGTGCTCGCGGCGTGATGCAAATCATGCCCAGCACATTCGATGATATAATCAAAAAAAACCCGCACTTTAGCCAGCTGGATTTACCAAAATGGAATATTGCCGCAGGCATATACTACAACCGCTCAATTTACCGAAAAATTAAAAACAGCTCAGCACAGGACAAACTCTATCTGACCTTCGCCAGTTATAACGCCGGTTACGGACGAATTATTAATGCATCAAAACGTACCGGAAAAAAACAAAAAGATTGGGGTGAAATAAAAAAGTATTTACCCAAAGAAACCCGTGGTTATGTCAGACGCATAAGAAAACTGATGGGCGAGAGTTAAACAAATCATCGTTAATAAATGTCTGAATTCGGTCATAAGCTGACAACTATAAAAACAATATTTTTCCGCAAATGCACGCGAATAAACGCAAATAAAACCTTTTTCATGTAGGTTGGGGTGAGGTACGAACCCCAACAAATAACCACACACAACCCGTTGTTCGTACCTCACCCCAACCTACGGGCTACGGTATAAAAATTTAAAAGGTTTTTATTTGCGTTTATTCGCGTGCATTTGCGGAAAAATAAAAAGTTTTTAAATGTCTCCTTAGTGTCGAAACCAGTCATTTCAATCTGACACTGCCTGTAAGATAAAATCCAGACTTATACAGTTTATCCATGCAAAAAGATTGTTCTTTTAGCGTCTGCTGCGGTTACCCCAGGTATTACCCCCACTATTGCCCCAGGGACTAAAACCTGAGCCATTATTATTCCATGGCCCGCTAAAGTTTGAACCATTGTTCCCCCATGGGAAACTGAAACCTGAGTTACGATTCCCCCCTTGATTGCCCCATGGGACACTGGAATTTGAGCCATTACCACTCCATGGACCAGCAAAACTTGAGCCACTGTTACTCCACGGGCTACTAAAACCTGGGTTATTGTTACCCCTGCTATTATTACCTCTATTATTATCCCCGGGAGCACTGAAATTTGATCCGCGATTGTTCAAGTTGTTACTTAAGGTGCTGTTGCCTTGAGGAGAAATATTCTGAGTCTGGCTGTAATTCCCATAAGCAGGGGCCTGGTAACGTTGCCCTGAATAATCCTGCGCCGAACGGTTCTGCACCTGGTTGCTGTTTAACTGTTTGTTGTTGTTTAACTGTTTGTTGTTTAACTGTTTGTTGTTGTAACTATCTGAAACATAATTATTGTTGGGAAGATTAGTACTGGGAAGATTAGTACTGGGAAGATTTTCTTTCGGCTGACTGTAATGATTCATTTGCTGCTGTATTTGCTGGTCGATATCCTCAGGAGGGAAGCCACCAAACCCCTGGTCCCGGTTCCAGTCAGCAAACGCCAGGTTTATATATAAAGTGCCTGTCAACAAACAAGCAATCGGCAAAGTTTTTCTAAACAACCTGTTTCTCATTTATATCTCCCCCCTTTAAAACTAAAAGATCGAATCTAAACAATAGCACACACATCCAGATGAGGTTTATCTTTTTCTACCAATTCCAGATCAAAATCAACATGATGCGTCATTAATACCTGATGAGAGCTTAGCCCAAAACATCTTTGCAGCACTGTCATCTCGAGCAAAGGGAGAGATCTTAATACCATGGTAGTGCAAGACCTCTCCCTTTAGGGCATCTCTATTAATTATGGATGCAAAGATTGAGATTCAAAATATGTCAGATTAAGGCGCGAATCGCACGTAATAGTGAGCTATTGCGAAGATTTGCAACGAAAATATGGCATATTTTGGGCTCAAGATTTGTATTCACTAATTAATAGAAATGCCCTTAAGTCGAGACGACAGCAGTTGGCAAGATGGATAAACATATTCAGCTTAAAACGACTGGCATCCCGGACAATAAAAACAAACCTGCCCTGCCTGTGAATTTTTTTCAATAAGAGTACCACAACGGTAACAGCTTAGACCCTGCCGCCGAAACACATAGAACCTTGCATCTTCAAAGCTAACACCCTGCTTTATTAACTTTTTTGCCTGAGCCAGCTGATTAGTAATACCTGCAGTTTGATATGACTGTCGTGGTAACTTAAGTATTGATTTGGCAAGCAGGCGTAATTGTTTATCATCCAGTTCGCTGCTACGAACTTTAGGATGCAATGAGGTGTAAAACAAAATCTCACAACGCAGATAATTGCCCAGTCCGGCAACAAAAGACTGGTCGGTTAAGACTGTGCCTAACTGACGATTTTTATATTTGTTTGCTTGTAGACGTTCGACTACATGCTCAACCGTAGTCGGGTTGTGCAACACATCAGGACCGAGTTTTTTTAAAAAAGGGTGTGACAACAAGCCTTCATTATTAAGCACGACGATATCTGAAGCACTGTATAACAGCGCAGACTTTCCCTGACAGTCTATCGCTAAACGCAATTGTCGCTTACTGTCCGGGTAGTCGTTGCTGTTACAAAAATGCCAACGACCATAGAGTTGATTGTGACTGTAGATGTTAAAATCATTATCAAGTCGAATCACCATTGCCTTGCCATGACTTTCGACATTCATAACCTTCGCACCGGTTAAACACGTTTCCCACTGTTTTAATCGATCCAGGCCAAAACGAATAGATTCGATTTGACGGCCCGCTATATGTTTTTGCAAAGCATCGGCTACGCGCCGAATCTCCGGCCCTTCAGGCATAGTAATTTAAACCTGCACAGCTACGCCAAAACATCTTTTATTTTTTCAGCGACTCGAAACGCATTGGCATATATTGTCCAGGTATAGGGTACGCTGCCACCGGTTGGCATAAAACTACCATCGGTGACATAGAGGTTTTCTACATCATGCGCCCGGCAGTCGGCATTGAGCACAGAAGTTTTCGGGTCGTGCCCAAAACGGCAGCCACCGGCAACCAGGTTTGGTGCGGGTGCACCACTGATGTTTGAACGAATATTGGTTGCGCCCATTTTTTTGAGAACCTTGCGGGAACGATCATTAAGATAATGTCCGATTTTAAGATCATGCTCATGGTAACCAATGCGTACGTTTGCCACCGGTGAATTCCATTTGTCTTTTACTGAACCATCGAGACTGACAAAACAGTTATCAGTTGGCAACCAGTCGCAAAATATTTCATAACGTAATGTCTGGCTATCGGTAAAAATAGATTTAAGGTTTTTTTGTAATGCCCGCCCCCAGATCAGATCATCACCCTCCCATTTGGCACCGATTGCTTTGTTCATGGCATTTGGATGACGCAGTAAAAAATCGACCGTACCGCCTTTTACCCGCCCACCAATAACCGAGTCGTTAATAAAATACCAGTCCTGCAAACCACGATTAACAAACGGGCCGCGAATTTTCATGTTTTCGGCGGTTTGCTGATCCATATCTACATAGTCAAAATCACCATTGCCTGAACCACCGGCAGAGAACAATAAGTTTTTCCCCACCTGCCCGCTGTTATTGGCAAGCCCATCAGGGTGTTTCGCTCCGGTTGATGTCAATAACAGGCGACTGGTTTCGATAGCCTGGCAGGCAACAACAAATAATTTTGCTCGGATGCTTTGTTGCTTGCCCTTTACATCGCCACTCATATCATAATAATCAGCCGACACTACTTTACCTTTGGCATCACTTCTTAGTTTATACACCTTACACAGTGGTTTGATTTCGCAGTTTTTTGTGGCCACCGCCTGATCCAGCAAGGCTGCTCTTGAACTGCCCTTAGCACCGGATGAACAGCCATAACTTCCGCAAAAACCAGAATATTCACAGCTTCTTCTA
>JAFLJY010000121.1 GCA_022712755.1 Gammaproteobacteria bacterium | reverse complement strand
TTCAACGCTGGATGCACAAACTGCAAGGCAAACTGAACAGGATTTAATCAACGGCAAACTGGACATGTTATACGTCGCCCCGGAGCGACTGACTACCGGCAGTTTCCTGCATTTACTGGGGCGAACTCAGGTCTCACTTTTTGCCATTGATGAAGCCCACTGTGTATCACAATGGGGACATGATTTTCGCCCGGAC
Organism: Gammaproteobacteria bacterium; assembly: GCA_022712755.1. Classification (GTDB taxonomy): domain Bacteria; phylum Pseudomonadota; class Gammaproteobacteria; order SZUA-229; family SZUA-229. Next base: position 5,683 of record JAFLJY010000121.1, on the reverse strand, counting down.
TACATCCAGCTATCGCTGTTACATGAGCAGTTTCCAGACATACCCCGCATCGCCTTAACCGCCACTGCAGATGCAAAAACACGTGACGAAATTAAACACCGGCTGGCCCTGACCACGGCAAATGAATACATCTCCAGTTTTGACCGGCCCAATATTTGTTATCGTATAAGCGAGGCACAGGGCAATGCAAAAACAGCGCTGTTACGTTTCATTCAGAATGAACACGAAAATGATTGCGGCATTGTTTATTGTCTATCACGCAAAAAAGTTGAGGCGACCGCTTTATGGTTATCTGAAAAAGGATTCACTGCACTGCCATACCATGCCGGTTTGCCTACAGCCATTCGCGCACAGAACCAGCAACGATTTCTTAATGAAGACGCCGTTATTATTGTTGCCACCATCGCTTTTGGCATGGGCATAGATAAACCTGATGTGCGTTTTGTGGCACACCTTAATCTACCGAAAAGCATGGAAGCGTATTATCAGGAAACCGGGCGTGCAGGGCGTGACGGTCAACCAGCTAATGCCTGGATGAGTTTCGGTCTGCAGGATGTCATCACTCTGAAACAAATGATGGCAACATCCACTGCCGAAGAACAATACAAACGTATTGAACACCATAAACTTGAAGCCATGCTGGGTTTTACTGAAATCACCTCCTGCCGGCGGCAGGCATTGCTCAATTATTTTGATGAAACACTTGAGCAGCCCTGTGGCAATTGCGATAACTGCCAAACACCGGCGCAAACCTGGGATGCCAGTGTTGCCGCGCAAAAAGCCCTGTCGTGTGTGCATCGAACTGGTCAGCGTTTTGGTGTGACTTATCTGGTTGAAGTATTAACCGGAAAAGAAAGTGAGCGCATAAAACAATTCGGTCACGATAAGCTTAGTGTTTACGGCATTGGTAATGAATTTGACGTAAAACAATGGCGTAATATTTTCCGCCAGTTAATCAGCCGGAATTATCTTAGCGTTGATGTTGAAGGCCATGGCGGTTTACGCCTGAGTCAAACCTGCCGCGCGGTTTTACGTGGTGAACAAATGCTTTTATTACGCAAAGAAAGCAAGCGTGCAAAAACCTCTCGCCAGGGGCGAAAATCATACAATACCGATAAGGCATCCAATAACACATTATGGGAAGCTTTACGTGCCTGCCGTAAAAAGATTGCGGAAGAAAACAATGTCCCCCCATTTGTTGTTTTTCATGATGCCACTTTATCTGAAATGATGGAGCGCCAGCCCGTCAACAACCAACAGTTTTTACAACTCAACGGTGTCGGCGAAAGCAAACTGGAAAAATATGCAGCCGCCTTCATGGTTGTCATCAGCGACCATGTAAACAATGAAAAACAGGGGGCAACAGACACTGTCAATGAGAGTCTGTTATTGTTTCGTAGTGGCATGAATGTGGAAGCTATCGCCAAAACGCGAAATATAAAAACCTCAACCGTTTACACACATCTTGCCAACTGTATTGAGCAGGGCGAAATCAAACTCAATGAGGTCGTTGATTTAAGCGAGCAGGAAATCAACATCATTCATGAAACACTGTTAAGTGTTGATGATGGCACAAGAAAATTAAAACCAGCCTACGATGCGCTTGATGGCATGTTTGAATATCACGCTATTCGCTGCGTACAGGCAGCGGTTATACCTGGTTAAAAAAGGGAGTTCTTAAATAATAGCCGTACACACATCTACGAATATGGCATTATTATGAAAAAGGGAAAAAGCTTTAAAAGAAACAAAAGCGATTGTTCTTGATGATAGTGATACATGTCTACCATTGTCCACCTTTGCGACTAACCTTCTTTAGATTCTTAATGCCAGTCATGTGTTGATAGCAGCTATCAGAATAAGGTTTGAATTGCTATATATGAAACGACAAGATGTAAGATTAAAAACGGTGATGCTAACCCTTGTATTGATTAGCACGGTAGCATTGATTGTTAACTTTTGGCCGGGTGCTGATAACCAGCAAATTTTGGATGATGCTGCGTTACCTGCAGATTCACAGATAACAACGCAGTTTAATAGTGCAGTCAATGCATTGCGCGAGCGTCGTCACTGGCAGGCCATTGAAGGTTTTCGGGCGGTGCTGGATGAGGCTCCCACCATGCCAGAAGCTTATGTCAATATTGGTTTTGCGCATCTGGAGTTAAAGCAGTTTGGGCTGGCTAAACAGGCGTTTAATACTGCACTTGAGCTACGTGCAGACCAGATCAATGCCTATTGGGGGCTGGCGGTCAGCCATGAAGGTTTTTGCGAGATACCTGCAGCCATCGGTGCCATGAGAACTTTTGCGCATCTGGCAAAGCAGGACAACCCTTATTTAAAAAAAGCTAATTCTGCATTGTGGGAGTGGGATCAGCTGAAACAAGCCGCGCAGTTGCGTGATGATACGCAGATTATCTGTCCACAATAACAACCCTTAACTTAAGCATGTAGGTTGGGGTGAATGTTTTTTAAGAACCCCAACACAAACCACCACGGCGTTTACTCCATCCTTTGGTTCGTAAATCGCACCGCCTTCCTGGCTCTTTGCGAAATACCGACCATCCATGGACATAACGGCACATTCATGTGCCACTACTGTTGGGGTTCGTGCCTCACCCCAACCTACGGTATAACCTTTAAAAGGTTTTTATTTACGTTTATTTACGGAAAAAATTCTATCTGTTTAAAGTATCAACAATAGCTATTATGCAATCTATGTTTGAATCCCTCAGCACCTTCCCACTCACCCTGATCACCAGTTTTTCACTTATTGGTCTGGCAGAAATCGGTGACAAGAGCCAGCTAGTCTGCATGACACTGGCGGCACGTTATCGTGCCTGGCCGGTTTTTTTCGCTGCAGCCTTGGCATTTGCCTTACTGAATATTCTCGCCGTGGTATTTGGCGCAGCCGCCGCGCACTGGATACCGGAAAATGTTGTAACCCTGATTGTTGGTGTTTTATTTTTGTTATTCGGTATTCATGCTTATAGAAATTCTTCCGCCGATGGCGATTCTGATAACAGCGGAACACAGTCGGAGATTGGCGCGCATAGCCTGTTTGTCAGTACTTTTTTGCTGATAACCCTGGCAGAGTTCGGCGATAAAACACAGATTGCAGTTGCCGGCTTAAGCAGTACCTCGAATCCTTACGCGGTCTGGTTGGGAGCAACACTGGCTTTGGTGCTGGTTTCCGCCCTGGGTGTCTGGCTGGGTCGTTCGCTGGTGCGACGTATTTCGATAAAACGCCTGCATCAAATCAGCGGTGTGTTGTTTATTGTGCTGGGCGTTTTGGCGCTGTTGAGTATTATAAATCTAACGCATTTGTAGTGTCTACTGCGGCTGTCTAATACGCTGAGTCTTAACGATTTTTCAGAATATGTTGAACTCACTGTACGAGTGATACGCTGTCGTCTAATACAACCGTAATGTTATTAACCTTCTACGCTATAGTCATGCTCGGCACGACCCAACTGATTAATTTAGGAAAAACAAAGTATATTAAAGTTTTTTGCGCTGCATGTTTGATGTATTATCGATATTACAGTTATTTGAATCGTTATTATGGTTTGTTAAAGATGTTTTTATATTTATTTAAATAATTGATGTTTATGTAAAATTATTTAATAATTGTATTTTTTTAGTTGGATGAGTCGTTTTATGGATCTTTTTTAGTATTTTTTATAAATTATAAATAATGTTAGGGGGTTTAATTATGAGCGAAGAAACAAGTTTTATAAAACGCTACAGTAAGGTGCAGTGGTCGTTCTTTTGGGCAGGCATCACCTTTGGTGTGGCGCAAGTCATTTACATGATTGGGTTATGGATACAAAAGGTGGATGCAGGAAAAGTCCCTTCATTAAAGCCCATTACGGTTACCACTGACCTGGGCAAGATGTTTCGCGGCATGGAAGTTACCTTCTACCGTTTATTTGATCTGCCTGATTTTCAGCTTTATGGAAAAGCCATTGATGGTGTGGCATCGGCTGGTGGTGCTTTTGTTCCCGGTATCGGCTGGCCGATTGTGGGCATGATTATCGGTGGCTGGTTGGTAAGCCGAATGGAAAAAGAAAGTCGCTCATGGGTTTATTATCCACCCAAAGTGTTACTTATTTCTTTTATCGGCGGCATGATATTTAGTTATGGCACAAGGTTGGCCGGTGGTTGCACGCTGAATCATTTAATGGGTGGTATTCCAATGCTGAATATACATTCGTTTGTTACCGTATTTTTTATGGCACTGGGTGGCGCCATGGGTTTTTATATTCTTAGTCGTACCGGCATGGCCTCCTATTTTAAACACCAGGAAACACGCTCTTATGTTTGTGGCAATGACCCGGGTGAAGCGGCTACCTGTCTGCAGAATAAGACAGGTAGAAGCAATCCACTCTACTGGGTTGGACTTGTCTTTTCTTTGTTATTCGTGGGCATCGCTGTTTATGGTGGGCTGTTTAACCCTGAAAGCCTGCAATATTTAAAAAATGGTGAACTGACAGATTTTGGTAAGTCGCTCGACAGTAAAGGCTGGTTTTATGTCATTTTGACCCTGGGTGCCGGCATTATCGGCGGTATTGGTTTAGCCAAGAGCGGTATGGGTACAGAATGTGCGCTGGTCTCGTGGGAAGCCGGTGGTATGATGAAAAAGAATGACAGCATGTACGCTACCATGGGTGTGCCACGCATCACCCGTACCTTGATGCGCAGCTATTTGCCAATGATTGGTCTGATGGCGCACTGGGTGGTTATGTTAGGTTTTATCGTTTTCGCATGGGTTATCTTTGATGTGGCTCCGGCTTTCTCAGGCGCACTCAAATTCCAGACTACAGCGGGCAACCTTATTGGTGGTGTCTTATTAGGCCTGGGTGCGGTAATGCTTATCGGTTGTGAAATTCGTTCTTATATGCGAATTGGCATGGGTTATCTCAATACCCTGGTTGGGTTTATGGGGTTTGCCATCGGTTATTTACCTTTCACATTGAACTATGCTGCACACAAAGAGTTTTTGTCTTCATCATTGATGATAGAAACCTATAAATGGTATGAGCTTATCTTCCCGGAAAGTATTGCTGGCCAAAAACTGGTACTTGCGCTTTGGTGGCTGGTACTGTTGTATGGTCTGTTTTATATGGTGCGAGCTGGTGCAAGAAATACCGGTGCGTCAAGAAGCAGTCTGTTTCATAAAAACACAGAAGAAGTGCAAAATGAAATTGATGAAAAAGGACGGAAGGAAGGTGGAAGTATTGATGGTGTCAGTGTGCCTGCACCTGCAAACGTCAGTTAATATACGATAAACAGCAATAAGCAAACCCCAAAGCGGCATCAACATTGCTGCTTTGGGGTTTTATTTATGTGCAGGGTTTTACTGCGTTAACTTATGGTTTAGGAAAAGCAGCCGGATCGGTGAAAACCCAGTTTCGATTTTTTACCGGTGTATGACAATCGGTACACACCTTCATGCCCCCGGCAAATGGTTTTTGTTCCAGCCCTACCCAGCGAGCCCAGCCCCAGCCGTAGGTTTCGTTATATTTCTTTGCATCTCTGAACATGAACTCAGCATGTACAAACTTGCCCGGTGCGGTAGCGGTTTTCCAGTTTTCCAACGTAGTATCTTTCCAGACCACCTTGCCAAGAATGGTATCATCCGGCCATGGATTCGTGTTACCCGCACGTGCTGCCTTTACTGCTA
>JAFLJY010000120.1 GCA_022712755.1 Gammaproteobacteria bacterium | reverse complement strand
ATCCACACAATGGACAAAATGCACGAAATGCGCCGAAAGATGCATTATTTCAGGTAAAACCTGTTGAACTTGTTTGAGAAACTTTTTCTGACGAAAACTGGAAATTGCCGGTGAACCAATGAATGTCTGCATTTTTAAGTCTGACTTATAAGGATTATTATGATTTTTCAGTGCCTAATCCGGTGTCAGAAACAACAACCCAATTGGACAAAAATTAAGCCGGAATTTTACCCTGAAATACCCCATAGGTGCGAATGAATTAACACCCACCACTCTTTTCCCTTCTCGTTCCCATGCTCCCGCGTGGGAATGGCATAACTCAGAATGTAAAATCACCCCATTAATAACCGCTTTACTCAACAAAAGATTCCCACGCAAGAGCATGGGAACCCGATTCAGTGCAAACCCACAACAATATCCCATTGATAAATCTATGCATACCCACTCATAGCATGGGAACGAAGTTTTATAATCTCTTGATATTTTAAAAATTGCACATATATACAATATATGTCACACAATATCGTATAATAGCAACAGAACTTGACCGTTCTAATTAGTAGTACCAGCTTCAAGTTTTACCAAGTTCGGGGATGACATGGCTTCGACGTGGGTAGCAAAACCTGAGGTGCATGCAGAGGTGCAAAGTTCCTCTTAAAACCGTTTGCAAAACTTATAGTTGCCAACGACGACAACTACGCTTTAGCAGCTTAAACTACTGCTCATAGCCCTCGGCCTAATGTGCGCTTACACGCTTAGATAACCGGGGTCGACTCATGTAAGATCGCGATGAAGCATTTCTGGTGTGGATTCGTTAAAACTTATCCAGAATCGCTCTGTATTCTCCCTGTTCGTCGGGTAATACAAAGTTAAATTAATAGACGAAATAAGCATGTAGAGCCGATGGCGGAGTGCTTGCGGACGCGGGTTCAATTCCCGCCATCTCCACCAATACAAAAGGTCAACCGTTTTTTCGGTTGGCCTTTTTTATTGGTGGAGATGGCAGGGTGAGAACACACATATCGAGTTCGAAAAATTCGTCTGGAACAAATTTTAATGCGTGCTGTTTGCGCAGCCCTGAAAGGGTGAGGAAAATATTCACACCATGCAACATACACTGCTCGATATTTCACGGTGACTTTTATACCAACCTCGATGAAAACTCAACTATAGCTAAGGAACCTCTGATTAAGCCAATCTTTTATCCTTATAATTTTTTGTCTGCCACCGACTATTGCCATGTAAATATATTGAGGAATTAAAGTATTAAAGGCTCGATGAATTGGCCAAAAAACAATCCCTCCAGCACCTTTTCCTTCTTTTCCTAATTGCTTTTCGCCCAGGTTTCCAGTTTGATGCGTATATAGTCAGGTGACAGCCTCTCCTGCTCCAGTCTGGAACCTGCGTAATTACCAACCTTTAAATCTGAGAATATCTGCACTTCTGAGTCAGTTAGATACGTAGGTAGTTGCTCCAATGGCTCTGGTTCAATAACCATACGATTCTCATGCTGTGTAAGAGTATCGGCGTCCATCATTATCGCTTTGACCGATGGAAGCTTAGAACGAACATCACTCAATATTGATAAGCCCCAGCTATCAATATCGCCCCAGTAGGCAACACGTTTGGATTTAAGCCAATTTGCATCCATCCAGCTAACGTTCTTTCCACCGCCAAAAACTGCTATGGTGTCTTTCAGCGAAGGCAGACCTAGTCCCGACTGCATATTTTCTACCACAATGATATTACTAGCCGGTAGCGCATGTTCTCGCAAAACATCGCTATGAAGTTGCATGACGGGAAAGCCGCCCATTTTAATTTGCGCACTTTCACAAAGCGGCCGAATGGTAAGCCATCCTCTGGGATTTTCAAGGCAGCCGAGCCACTCAAGCAACCCTCCGCTGGTCGTGATCTCGCCATCATGCAGGACATCCAGTACATCTGTGATTAACGGCTGGTAATTTTCTAAAAACTTGGTATCGATACCCACCAGCGGTAGTGCGCGCAAGTATTGCCCCACCCCCATTTGTGAGAACAACTGTTTTACTAAACGGCTGAGTAATTCTGCATCAGCTAAACGCATCAACTCAATCGTTTTCAGATTTTTTACCAGCGCTGGATAGAGTTCTTCTTTTATCGACAGCAGCGGCGCCATGTTTTGCGTCCATTTCTCACTTCGCGAATGTGCCTCCTTACCAACAAACTCAATCAGTTGTTTAATATTTTCGAGAATAAAAAACTTTGGCACCGTTTGTTCTGCAAGCGTTCTATAACGTCGAGATTCCCATTGAATAGTTTTTTGCGGAGAATACGAGCGCCACTGCCCAATAAACTTTTGAAAGTGGGCCATATCAGCAATGGCGCTGCGCCCCGCTGGCGGCTTTAGCCCGATGCGAATCGGAAACGGTTTACGGTTTAAAAGGCGTGCTTTCAAGTTTGCATCATTGTTCCATTCGCGTTTTAAGACTAACTTCCTCACATCCGCAGGCAATAATCCCCAGTTCCGAATTAATTCTTTAGCGCCCGCCATCAATCACCCTGTCAGTATCTACACCGGTTTTTATTTCGTGGGGTTTTGTTTCGTGCGACTCTATGATGTTAGTTTCTATTCCATAGGCCTGCGCTTCGCTTTTAGTTTTTCTTTCACGTTCTTCTTTTAGCCGACGATCAACTTCTTCCCAGGTCACTTCACAAAGATGGCTTTCATGTTTTTCCTGATCTCGCTCTGCGATGAGTAGTGAATGGGCAGACTCTCTTGCAAGATTAAGATTTTTATAGGGGGTGATCAAATTAACATGGATGTGGAGTTCTTTGAATACTCTGAGCACTCTGCGACTGACCGCTTCTGCTGTATTGGAAAATGCCTCGTCCAGAAAGACGGTACTGTAAACAGGCCGGTCATAACCATCCGGTGTTAATACATAAGCCAGACTTGCCGCTACGATGGTGCCAGCAAAAGACTCTTTTTCACCTCCCGACTTACCACTGGAGGATTTTAAGACATCACGAACCTCATGCGTTTTTGCATCGAGTTCTTCTGCATAAAATGACATCTGATAACGCGGATCAAGTAGCCGCATACTTTCCAGGGTAGCGGCAGTGGTCGGGTTGCTGGCTTTTTCCAGTATTTCTACGACCAGTTTCAACTGTTGAAAACGCGCTTCATGATCCTCACTGGTCGCCTGACTCAACACGGTTGATACATGTCGATTGAATTCTATAACATGAGGGTAGCCCTCAGTTTTTGCACCCAGCTTAAGGTGAGAGCCCGGCTTAAATTCTGTGCGTGTTAGCACACGGTTAATGGTATCGATTCTTTCGAGTATGTCATCACGCTCTGAATCAAGACGCTGCCTTATACGCGCTAAAGATTGCGTTGCATGTTTATTTAGCCGCTGGGTAAACTGCTCTACTAGATGAGGCAACCCCTCTTCCTCCAGTTGGCGTAAATGTTCCAGGTATTCTTCGAGACTGACAATATCGCAACGCCAGTCAACTGCAATGACTTCCCACTTTTGGCGAAACGATGACATGATTCCTGTGGCTGTATTTTCGTAGCGGCTTTTGTCCGTTCGAACCTTTTCCAACAATTTTTCAACGTCCTGCCTGAATTGGTGCTCCAGTAATGAAATCTTCTCAAGGTCATTTTCCTGTAAAGATCCAACTCGTTTATCAAGTAATTCGCGCACGTCATCAATTAATCCAAGGGCTGCGGCATCGGCTGCTAACTGCCGTTGATCTTCTGCATCGCCTAATTTTCCTTTCAATTCACCTTGATGAATTTTATGTTCTTCTTTTGTTGTTCTAATTTCTGCAAGATCCTGCTTACTTTGTTCCCAACGTTGCCTGGCTTTTTCAAGATTGCTGCCAGCCTGTTCCAGCAACTGAAGATCTTTCTTTATGCGCGTTACTTTTGATTGCCACCGGGGCGCATCGATCTCATGCCATTGATATTCTCGCAATTTCTCCCATAGCGATTCCTGCTTGCTGATTACATCCAGTTCCTCCCTGGCTTTTTCTACTAAGCGAAAGGTTTCAGTAATTTGCTGTGTTAATTCCTTTTTGTCATTGTGCAGAATTGCCAGTCTGGATTTATTTGAAAAACCCAGTTGCCAGCGACGCCGGTCATCAATTCTGTGTTGATCTTTTTTCTCAAACCGGCCTTTATCCATGTGCATTAAACCCTGTTGGGTCATGGAAAAGGGGGTTACATCTAATTCTTCTGTTGACGATACACACTGCAAATCAAAACGCGACAAATGCTTTTTCAGCCATTCCCGATAGGGGTGCTTACGCCAGGTAAGTTTTCTTAAAAACCCATTACCCTTGAACTCAGTATGATCTGTATATTCTCGTACCACCTGAACACGCACATGCAAACCTGTATGCCGGGTATTAAGCCAACGGGTCACCATCGAAAAATGATCCGCCGGCACGGCTAATGTGGTACGCAAGCCACCTAAGGCTCGCTCTATCGCACCTTGCCAATGGCGCTGCTCTTCATTCACATCAATCAGTTCGCCGATAAAAACACACTGCTCTCGATCAAAACCCAAAGATTCAACCAGTTCATCACGCAACTGTTGAAACCTAACATCAATATTGGAATCTGGACGGGCCTGGATTGCCGTAATTTCGGTTTCAATTGTTTTTTTGCTTGTTTGAAGATTGCCCAGCTCTCCGCCAATTTGTGCAAACTTGTTTTGTGCATCTAGTTTACCCTCTTCAATTCCTCTCAAACTGGATTCAACTTTTGCCTGATTATCAAGGAACA
>JAFLJY010000119.1 GCA_022712755.1 Gammaproteobacteria bacterium | reverse complement strand
AAATACTAAAGTGCCTGCAGATGCTAATATAAAGAATAAAATTAATTTTTTCATATTTAACTCTCTGTAGTTATGTTTGAATATTAGTTTAGTTTTAGTGAAGTTTTTTTGCCCTATAACGTCGCAAATAACCGGCGTGGAACGAAGCGCAGCGTAGTGGAACGTCCGAGTGAATTTGCATTGTTAGCCATTTTAATTTTCAACGTTAATTAATAATATTTCATTTATTGTATCTGTCTTTATTTTAATAACATTATCGCCGTTATCTATAATATATGTCCATTGAACACTTTCGCTAATTAATTTTCCTGTGTAATGCTTTTTTTCCGTTGTGAGTCTAGCCTCGATTGGCTTTCCACCACCCCACCCAGTAGGCATTAACGGATAAATGTTTTTTGAGTAGGTATTCATTAGCAATAATAGTAAAAAACCTAAAGAAAATATTGCAAATAAGTGGCCATGCTTTTTTTTAGTGGTATTTTTTGTGTTTTCGTCTAAGTGTGTAGATTGAGAGCCGTTTTCAGCATCGGCCGCACCCATAATAAAAGATATTACTGATACCCATATTAAAATGAAAAGTAAATACATTCCGCTAAAGCTGTCAATATAATAATTTAATATTAAAGCAAGAATAATAATAACTGGGGAAGAAATAGCTGTAATTACATTTGTAAATTTGAATAACAATGAATTTTCTGAGCCAGAGTCAAACGACGATATTATTATATAAAAAAACAATATTGTTGGAATGGAGTAAACAATTAAAATATAATTTTTTTCTGATAATAGAGCATATAAAGGTGGTATTTCTATATGTTTTACCGTGTCTGTGGAAAACAACATAAAGTAAAAAACTATACTAAATAAAGATATTCTATATGCCCAAAAGTATATTTTTTTTAATGAAAAATTACTACCAAAGTTTGATAGGTTTAAGCGTAATGTTGCAAAAAAGTAAACAGAGGAAATGAACGCAGCCGATGTAAATCCGACGTAAATATAGCGCGCTTGTATTATTTCAAAATCATATATTTGATATTGAGATAGATAGAAATTATGTATAAGAAAACCTATGGCATATATTGCAATAGGGATGCGCACTAGATTATTTGTAATATATTCGTTCATTTGATGTGGCTAACGTGCGAGTTAACCGGCCTTTTTATACAGAGTAGAGCGAAGCGGAACGGCGTATAAAAAGGTCGGGTTGGACGACTTGTTAGGCATTTTGTACTGATACATATTTAGACATTTTATAATTACTGTATTAGTGAATAGGTTTTTTTGGTTGCAAATCATCAACTTCGATAATACCGACTGTATAAAGATCGAAATCAATACTGATACCTAAAATGGCACATGACTTAATTAAATCCTCGCTCATATGAAACCCTGGATTCGTATCATTGTAATAACCTACACAATTAATACCAATATCGTATTTCTCTTTTAATTTTTTAATTGCTTCTTTCTTTTTTAGCATAACTTCTACTAAATTAGCTATGTGTGCATCCTGACATGGCTCATTACGTGGAAGAGAGCTGAGGTATTCCCAAGAGCTATGCTTCCACCTGTTTATAGTTTTATCTGAAATTAAGTCTCCTTTTTTAAAGGTACGATATGGTTTAAGTCCTAATATATCGCTTATAACTTCTGGGTCACAATCAAAATCGCTTACCCAGAAAAATGCATATGTATCGTATTCTTGTTCCATTTTATTTTTTATGCCTAACGCTAAGTTAAGCTGCATCGCACACCGCCAAAAAAAGACTGCGATAATGCATTTTTACACGGCCCTCTGATCTGTGGCACGTTTGCGATGTCTGCTTGAACGTCTTGTTGAACATCTACGCGGGCAGCGCGCACTATATAGGAATTTTCATAACGACCTGGCCGAAACACTGAAAATACACAGCGCAGCGTTGTACCACACTGTTTGCAACACCAATCTAACGTAGATTCCTGTTCTTTTCCAGTCTTTATCTCTGCCTCTTTTAATCCACCGATTTCTTCTCGACAGCAGTCGCGTTTTTTTTGGTTTTTCGAGGCATATAAACCATAATGTCGGACAACATGAACGCCAATTTCCGGGACGTGCCACAGGATTCTTTTCATAAACTCGTCAATTTTTAAAGATAATGGCTTAACTTTCTGATCACGGTGATCTTTGTAGAGAAATTCAATCTTGTTGCCACAGCTTATGATCTGTTTGGGATTAATCGGGCCACCTTTCATGTATCGCGAAAGATAGAGCACAACACCTTTGCCATGTTCGTATTTCTCCTGTATGCGTACACTCCATTGTTTTTTATATAATTGGTTAATGCAGTTTAGCATTTTGTTATTACTACAACCTTCAGGCAATCTTAAATCGTTATGCTCTATTGCTGTTTTTATATAAGCTTGTAGTTTGCCTCTGTACAGGGATTTGACCACACGAATAGGTAACAGGTAGTCGCCCTCCAATGCCTTCCAGTCATTTGTTTCTGTTATGCCACCTGCGGTTACCAGACAGTGGATATGGGGATGGCGGTTAAGTTGTCGTCCCCAGGTATGGAGTGTCATCAAAATACCAGGCGTGGCGCCCAAATATTTTTTGTCTTTTAATAATTCAATCAATGTATCACGGCAGGCTTTAAAAATGGCTTTGGTGAACCATTTTCGATTGTACTGCCACAGATTTAAATACTCATGCGGCAGGGTAAAAATAACATGATAATGCGCGCAATCAAGCAGACGTGTTTTTTGTGATTCTACCCAGTTATGCCGTGCTTTATCTGCGCAGATCGGACAACTGCGATGCTTGCAGGAATGGGCTTGAATCTTTTCCTCATGCCCTTCTGGACAAACTAAATAATTATAACCTTGC
>JAFLJY010000118.1 GCA_022712755.1 Gammaproteobacteria bacterium | reverse complement strand
AATGCCATTGCTGGCTGCTTGTGACCAGGTTTTCCGGTTTTGTATTAGCTTGAGCAGGGCTTCGATTATCGCGGGCTTGTCCAATGGATTAACCAGTTCACCATTTTTACAGTTTTTAATAATATCGACTGGGCCACCGTTCTCAGTTGCAACAATTGGCAGTCCACTGGCTGCAGCTTCCAGAAGCGTCAGGCCAAAAGGCTCTGTTAAAGCTGGATTAACAAAAACGCCACGAGTGGTTGCAGCCAGCCGGTATATTGCAGGTACCTCATCTGAACGATGGGTCTTGGGTACAGCAACTTTTCCATATAAGTCGTAACTGTCAATAAGCAGCAGGATATTTATTAAAACAGAGCGGGCACCACTTTCCATATCCCGAATATCGTCTCGTCTACCGGCGATAATCAGCAGGTTGGCAGCTTGTTGTAAATGGGGCGACTCGCCAAAGGCCTCGATTAGAGTAAGAATGTTTTTACGTTCGTCAGGTCGTGACAGTGCCAGTATTAATGGTTTGCCAGGCTCATTTAAAAAGCGTGGCAACTGAGTTTTAAAAGATGTTTCCTCATTTCCCTGTGAAGGATGGAATAATGTTAAATCAGTTCCTGGCGGTACCACTAACATGCGCTTCGGGTCATAGTAATTATAGAGACCATACTGCATTTCAATTTCATTATGAGTACTGGTAATGACCAGGTCGGCATTGGCCAGTATTTCCTCTTCTGCATCAATACGCCTTACCATATTGTAAGTGTGCTCTATTTCATCACGCGACAAACCCATGGCCAATAAGCGTTTGCGTTTATCTCGCCCGAGTGAATGACCAGTATGAATCAAAGGAACGCCAAGCAGGTTAGCAAGGCGTACCCCAACATAACCAGCATCTGCATAATGACTATGCACCAGATCCGGCATACGTGGCTGTTCGTTTAGCCAGTTGGTCAAGTTATCCATAAAGCTATCAAGATGATCCCACAGTTGTTCTTTGGGCAGGTATTCTTCAGGTCCTGCATCAATACGAACAATTCTGGCCTTGTCTGAAAGTGCTTCAGTAGGGATGGCATAGTCATCACTGACAGTCGCATCAACAACACGACGGGTAATCAGATCCACCTGCTCAACATCATCAAGTTCAGCAAGCGCCCTGGCAAGATCAACCACGTATTTTGTCTGGCCGCCGGTATCAGCATCGCGACCAAGTTCAAGATCGTGGTTACGAATCAGTCCATGAATACTGATAAGTATTAAATATTTTGCTTTGTTATTTTTTTTCATAAACATTTATAATTTCATTAAAACCAGGTATTAATACTCTCTATAAATATAGCTTATTTCAGATAATTTGTTACAAAGTGTTTTTTATGTAGCTGTAGAAAATTGAAGAATAATCGGGTCAAATAATAAAAGTATTGAAAGTGAAAATGCGTTTTCTAGGGACTGCATAAACAGTGTCTTTCAAATTACACTGGTAAAAGAGATAAAGGAGTGTAGTCCAGGTTGTCAATCCAGGACCAGCTAACTCGTCTGGTACAGATTGATCAATAAGCGTTGAAATCCGCGTAATATGTGGCTTTTCGCTATCATGAGGAAAATATAGTTCAGGAATCGGCAGCGCCGAGAAGGGGAATAAATGGTGGACCTGGAAGGATTCGAACCTTCGACCTGCCGATTATGAGACCCGGCGGCCGCGTCTCAATCCCGTGTAAACCGCGCTGTGTAGGCGTTTGATGGGTGTATCTATACCATTTTCCTTACCACTAGTGCATTTGAAGTATGCTTTTACACGTGTCCGTTTCGGTGGCTCAATTTAATTGTTATAAAATAGTTTCCAACTCTTACCAGTTAGTAGGGTGCAATTAGGTATAAGAATGGGCTATCCTTAACAAATGTCTAAAATATCAGTTAATCCAGAAATATTAAGGTGGGCTCGTGAAACAGCAGGCTTATCCATTGAGGTGGCTGCGAAAAAACTGGCTATTGGAGCTACTAAAGACCTGGCGCCAGAACAAAGGCTGACTCAGTTAGAAAGTGGTGACGAGCAGCCAACTCGTGCATTGTTATTAAAAATGGCCAAACAATATAGAAGGTCACTACTTGTTTTTTATCTTTCTGATATTCCGCAAACAGGCGATAGAGGTGAGGATTATCGACGATTACCTGATGAGTTTCCTGTTGAAGAAAATGCTTTAGTTGATGCTTTAGTAAGAGACGTTAAGGCTAGGCAAGGCATTGTCAGATCTGCAATGGAAGATGATGATGATTTAGTGGAATTGCCATTTATAGGTTCTCTGTCACCTGATTCAGATGTTAAGGAAATATCTGAGTCAATAAAAGACTGGATTAAATTTGATCTTGATATATTTCGGGCGCAGAAAAAAGTATCTGATGCATTTACATATGTAAGATCACAAGCGGAGGATGCGGGTGTATTTGTATTATTAATTGGTGATCTTGGCAGTCACCATACAAAGATTACTGTTGAGGCATTTCGTGGTTTTGCTCTATCAGATGCATTAGCGCCATTTATAATAATCAATGATGATGATGCTAAAACAGCGTGGACATTTACTTTGTTTCACGAATTGGCGCATCTATGGTTAGGGCAAACTGGCATAAGTGGGAACTACGCAGATTCACAACTTGAAATATTATGTAATAACGTAGCCGCTCAATTACTTCTGCCGAATAATGAGGTAAACGAAATAGATGTGCATGGTGATGTGGATCTAGACAGCTTGATCGAATCAATAGAAAATTTTGCTGATGAACGTAATGTTAGTCGGACTATGGTTTCATATGCTTTGTTGAAGTTAGGCATTATTGATGAAGTGCTATGGGATGATTTGAGGCGAAGTTTTAGACAAAAATGGTTGGATCTAAAAGCAGTTATACGCGCTAAGGCTAAAAAGAGAGATGGTGCTCCAAGTTACTATCAGGTGAGACAGCATAGAGTGGGTACAGCGTTAATAGTGTTTGTATCTCGAATGCTAGCAAGTGGTAGCCTGTCATCAACGAAAGCCGGGAAAGTGCTCGGCGTTAAACCGCGTAACGTATACGAGCTTACGCAAAGGGTGGCATAACTAATGCTTTACCTGCTGGATGCGAACGTATTTATAACTGCTAAAAATACTTATTACCCTATCGACCGTGTTCCAGAATTTTGGGAGTGGCTTATACATCAAGGTGAGCAAGGGAACGTTAAAATCGTTCAGGAAGTATATGATGAAATTCATGGAGGTAATGATGATTTATCTCTGTGGGCTAAAGAAGATGAAGTGGTCAATGCTTTAATATTGGATGAAGCAGTAGACGTTGATCTAGTGAGAGTGGTTACTGAAGAGGGATATGCAGGTGATCTAACCGATGATGAAGTGGAAAAAGTAGGACGTGATCCATTTTTAATAGCATATGCTTTGATAGATATCGAGAATCGCACTGTAGTAACAACAGAAGTTTCAAGCACTAGAAAGCAGAGAGCAAATAGACGTGTGCCTGATGTGTGTAATGATTTTAATGTTAAGTGTGGTGATACCTTTAAGCTAACAAGTGAATTGATTTTTAGTACAAACTGGAAGGTGCGAGTGTAATCAGTAGTTATTCCTTTGTGACACGTTCGCGGATTGGGTCATATCTGTAATCAACAATGCTGCCGTCTAATAAGCCGTTTACAGCGAACTCAATAGCCTCAAACGGTGCTATAAACCATTCTCTAGGCTTACACATTTTGCCGTTTTTATCGGCAGTTTCGATATCTAAGCAGGCGTTACCAAAAAATGTGTGAAGTAAGTTCTCAAGCTTTTGTTGACATTGGTTGGATTGGTTGGGCATTGGTTGGTGATTGGTTGGGGTCGAACCTGCGCAACCAGTTGATAACAATCAACCTTATCCTGATTTAATCGCCTTATCATCGCTTAAAGCCAGCTTTTCATGCCCTAAATAAACCATGTAAGGTGTAACCGGCTCTTTTAGCAGATGAACATCATCTTCAGTCACCACTGTTC
>JAFLJY010000117.1 GCA_022712755.1 Gammaproteobacteria bacterium | reverse complement strand
TTGTGAGACTGGTGATTTTCTCGGTAAAGACAGAGAACTTTTGATTGAACAGGGAGACTTGCTGTGTGTGCGCTCTGCAGGCGCGTATGGATTTACCATGAGCTCTAATTATAACTCGCGTCCGCGAGTTGCTGAGATTATGGTTGATGGGTGTAAACATCAGATCGTTCGCCAGCGTGAAACTATTGAACAGCTATTTGCCAATGAGTTGATTTTAGGCAAGTAATCCGTAATCTATAATATTCCATATAGTCTAACTTTAGGGCATCTCTATTAATTCTGTTTGAGCAGATTTGTGCTTGAGAGATTCAAGAACAAGGCGAAGATCGCAACAAATAGTTGGCTATTTGTAAGGTTTTCAACGAAGTTATTGGATTTCTCAAGTGCGAAGATGCCAATCATGAGAAGTGGTGCATGGATGCACCGTTAACGTACCAAAGGATGGAATTAATAGAGATGCCCTTTAATAAGACTAGTCACCCTCCAATGCCAGTAAGTTAGCGTCTCGCCGGAAATGGCAGAGCCTTATTCATAATTTACTGGCTCTACCTCCTCCCTTTTTTATTATTATCAAACATTAAAAATGACAGAGAAACATGACAAAAATCAAATTAATTTCAAAATCTGACATTTTGTCCTATTTTTATCGCCTTACTCTGTTAATCTTCCACGACTAGATATAGCTAAGTAGATATAGTGATCTAGAAAAGTAGATATAGCACTATTTGGAGTTGAGAATGAACCTGTTAAAAAAATTAATTATCTTTTTATTCCTCGTTGGCTTTAATGCCCCGTCTTATGCGGCAGTCGATGATGTCGAGCTGCCTGCCTGTGGTGTTTACAGTGATAGTGAAGACAAAGGTAAGGAAGGTGAGGAAGAAGAGCCCGATTGCGACTAATTCTTGTCGTTTTAAAGAATTAGTCGACATGCTAGTGTAATAAAAAAACTATTATCATAAAAAACTAAATAATAATTAACCTGAGGAACAATAAATATGAAATCAAAATTACTTATCGCAGCATTTGCTGCTACTTTAGTATTCTCTGCAAATGTCACCGCCGGTAAACCCGTTGATATAACCTTCGGTGGTGTAAAAGAAGTAGCCGTTAAGCATGATGGTAAAACAGTAAAAATTAGCCGTAACCAGAATAATAAAAATACGGTTAATCCCGCATTTGCCAAAACATCACGTCCATGCCCACCATTTTGTATTCAGCCTATGGTTTTAGCACCCGGTGTTGAAACCATTGGTGAAGTTGAAATGATCGATTATGTTAAAAAAATGTCTGACGGTGATAGTACAATCCTGGTTGTTGATTCACGTACACCTGACTGGGTGAAAAAAGGCACTATTCCGGGTGCAATAAATCTTCCATGGACCAAGTTAAATCCTGCTAAAGGCGCAGATCCAGTTTCTATTCTTGAAATTCTGGAAGAGAATTTTGGTGTGACTGAAAGTGAAGGTTTATTGAACTTCTCTAAAGCGAAAACACTGGTTATGTTCTGTAATGGTATGTGGTGTGGTCAGTCTCCAAACAACATTAAAAACCTGCTTAAATTTGGTTACCCAGCGGACAAAATCAAATGGTTCCGTGGTGGTATGCAGACATGGGAAACTCTTGGTTTAACAACCGTTCCAGGTAAGTAAAGCCCAGGCAAGTAAAGCTTAGGCACACATGTAGGATTAAGGATTTATACTGCCTGCTTGGTGGGAAGCCGCTTCGAAAGAAGCGGCTTTTTTATTGGCTTTGTGTTGAGGGCATCTCTAAAAATACTTTTTTACGAGGCAACAAATTTAGATTACAATCTGCTTTATACAGAAAAAACGTAATTGCACTTAATGGGATATGTATTTACAAAAAAAATTTCCTAAGCAGGTGATAATAGAAACTTAATGGAAATTCAATTTACAAAAATGCACGGTTTAGGCAATGATTTTGTTGTCATCGACGCTATTTCGCAGTTAATAAACTAAACATCTGAACAAATAATAGCGATATCCGATCGCCATTTCGGCATTGGCTGCGATCAGTTGTTGCTGGTTGAAAAACCCACAGACCCACGAGCGGAATTTCGCTACCGTATTTTTAATGCCGATGGCGGTGAGGTTGAGCAGTGTGGCAATGGCGCACGCTGTTTTGCCCTCTTTGTTAGAGAGCAAGGTTTAACCACAAATAGTATTATTTTAGTAGAAACAGCGGGTGGGCTCATTGAGCTGAGTATTGAACACAATCAGGTAACGGTTGATATGGGTGTGCCAAATTTTCACCCGGATAGTTTGCCTTTTTTAGTAAAGAGTCAGGCGAAAAGTTATAATATTATGGTCAATGGCACTGAATATGCTATAGGTGCAGTATCAATGGGTAATCCACATATTGTATTGCAGGTGGCAGATATAAATAAAGCCGAAGTCGAATCGTTAGGTGCGGTATTAGAAAGCCATAAACTATTTCCAAAGCGGGTGAATGTGGGTTTTATGGAAATAGTTAACCGCGATAATATTCGTCTGCGGGTGTATGAGCGCGGTGCTGAAGAAACCCTGGCCTGTGGTTCAGGTGCTTGCGCCGCCGTTGCCATTGGGCGGTTATGGGGGAAATTAAATGAACAGGTAACGGTACATCTTCATGGCGGCATTTTAAACATTCTCTGGTCAGGTGAGGCGAGTACATTATTAATGACAGGGCCTGCAACTACGGTTTTTCAGGGGCGATTTGATAGTGAATAGCAAAAAACATAAAGCAAAAACAATGACAAAAAAAATAAAACAAAACTTAAGCAATGAACTGCCAATAGTAGTAACAACAGCGGCAACAGCGGCAGAAGCGCCTACCGCGAGTGAGCAGCAGTTGACGGTAGACCTGGAGCTTATTAGTTTATTACGGGAAAATGCAGATATTTTGCTACGACATCCAGAATTGCTCGCCGTGCTTGAGGTGCCACATCAGTCGGGGCAGGCGGTTTCATTAATTGAAAGACAGGTATCGGTTCTACGCCAGCAAAGACAGGCACAGGACAAACGTTTGCGTGAGTTGATGAATGTTGCCAGGGATAATCAGCGCCTGGCACAAAGCCGACATGGTCTGGCGTTAAGCTTATTGGCTGCGCATGATCTTGACGATGTAATCAGCGCCGTGCTGGATATGTTAAGTAATGAGCTGGCCGCAGATTATGCCGTGATAAAATTATTTAGTGACGATAAAAATCGCATCGAACAATCATCCGGTTTATTTGTTGATGCCAGTGATGCTGCGCTAACTTTATTTAAAACCATGTTAGAGCAAAAAAATACCATTTGTGGCAAAGCAATAACAGAGCAGAAAGTGTTTTTGTTTGAAGAAAATGCAGGCAACATTAAATCATTAGCTGTTATACCCCTGGTGGCGGGTGCAAATCTTGGTCTAATCGGTCTCGGTGCGAATGATGTTGAACGCTTTAAATCTTCAATGGGAACGGATTTTCTGTCTCAAATTGGCGAGTTGATTAGTGCTTCGCTTGCCGTGCACATGGAAATGTAACTGCGGAACATGTCAGAATATAGAACCAATAATACTAATACGTCATCAAAACAGCCTTGATGGTGTACTAAAGTGCCAGCAGAAAAAATAAAGGAAAATCTGCAACGATTCTATAACTATTTACAATCTGAGCGTCGTTATTCTTCACATACATTATCTGCCTATCGCAGAGACATAAAAAAATTTATTGAATGTTGTGACCTGGATGAGTCGCAGTCTATTAACTGGCAAGAGATTAAACAATCAACTATTCGACAGTGTGTCGCAAAGTTACACCGCCAGGGTTTATCCGGAAAAAGTATACAACGGTGGTTATCTTCAATCAGAAGCCTGTTTAAATTTTTATGTCGTTTTCATCTGGCATCACATAATCCAGCAATTGGCATTCGCGCACCAAAAATTGCCAAACGGTTACCTAATACTTTAAATGTTGATGAAATTAACCAGCTATTAAATACTAACAATAGTGAAAATTGCCCGAATTCCCGCTCTAAATTAAGTAATATTCATTTAACTGACAGCATTATTTTTGACCGCGTTCTTTTCGATCGTGATCTGGCTATGGTGGAATTAATGTATGCCTGCGGTTTGCGTTTATCCGAGTTGAACAGCCTGGATCGGCAGGATATAGACTGGCAGCAGCAAAGCCTTAGCGTTATCGGTAAAGGTCAAAAACAACGCCGTGTTCCCTTTGGGAATAAAGCAAAAATAGCAATAAACATCTGGTTAAAACAACGTGGCTTGCTGGCAAACGAAAATGAACAGGCTCTATTCGTGAGTACACGCGGCACTCGTTTGAGCAATAGCAGTATTCAGAAACGATTAAAAAAAATGGCATTAAAACAAGGGTTAAACACCAATGTTTATCCGCACATGTTGCGCCATTCCTTTGCCACCCATATTTTAGAATCATCAAAAGACCTGCGTGCGGTACAGGAACTGCTGGGTCATGCAAATTTAAGCAGTACTCAAATATATACCCATCTTGATTTTCAGCATCTTGCCGGTGTTTACGATAACGCCCATCCTCGTGCAAGAAAAAAATAACGGTAGAGGCGGCGCGGTTTATGTATCTATGCGGTGTATTATAATGACACAAACTATTTTGAGACCATTATACAATTAGGATAAAACCTAATCCTGTAGGTTGGGGTGAGGCACGAACCCCAACACCACCACACACAAACCGTTGGGGTTCGTGCCTCACCCCAACCTACGCACTGCTTTGAGAAACCAATGATAATTACCCTGTCACCATCAAAAGGCCAGGATTTTGAAACCACCAGCCTTTCAAAAACACATACAAAACCTGCAGATTTGAAAGACTCTGAATTGTTGATAAAGGAACTAAAAAAACTAAATAGTGAGCAGTTGCAGACATTGATGGTAATCAGCGAAAATATTGCAAACTTGAATGTAGAGCGTAATAAAACATTTAAAACCCCCTTCACCATGAAAAATGCTAAGCAGGCTATCTTTGCATTTAAAGGTGATGTGTACGGAGGTTTTGATCTTGAATCATTTACTGAAGAGAATTACGCTTACGCACAGGATCATTTAAGAATTCTTTCAGGCCTTTACGGTTGTTTACGGCCAATGGATTTAATTCAACCCTACCGACTGGAAATGAAAACCCGATTAAAAAATGAGCGTGGTGAAAACCTGTATCAGTTCTGGGCTGACCGTATTACAAAACGACTGAATAAAGAACTGAAAAAGCAGCAAGAGCCGGTACTGGTTAACCTTGCATCCAATGAATATTTCAAAGCAGTAAAACCTAAATTACTGGAAGGCCGTTTACTCAATATAAACTTTAAAGAAACCAAACAAGGTAAAACGCGCGTGGTAGCAATATTTGCTAAACGCGCACGGGGTATGATGGCGGATTACATCATTCGTAATCGGATAGAAAAACCAGAAGATCTTAAACAATTCAAATTGTCTGGTTATAAGTTCAATAAGTCATTATCCGATGACAAACAGTGGACATTTGAACGGCCTCAGCCTTAAGAGCATCTCTAAAAACAGCAGGCTGATAATTAAGGGTATAGATACCTCATCCACATACAGGATTTATTTGCTTCTTTGAGGAAGTTATTAGTAGCGCCTGGCCGAAATCATCCAATGTATAAGTAACCCCCTTCATAGTGTAAAATCAGCATAATTAAGTCCAGGCTAACTAGGAGCTTGTCCGAGAATAGAGAACCTACTGCGGAAAAGCTGAGTTTGGCCAGATTCTTCCATTATTTTTGTTGAATATATCTATATTCGCCTCAAATAATGAAAAAATCTGACTCAAATCAGCTTCCCCTCGCTACGATTTCTATTCTCGGACAAGCTCCTAGGCCTGTCGTTAAACCCTTATCATTCGGAGTTTACAAGTGGAAACATTTCACGGAACAACCATTTTAACGGTGCGCAGAGAAGGAAAAGTTGTTGTCGGTGGTGATGGTCAGGTGACTTTAGGCGACACCATCATGAAAGGTAATGCCACAAAAGTAAGAAAGATTTATGGCGATAAAGTCATTGTCGGTTTTGCCGGTGCGACCGCTGATGCGTTTACTTTATTAGAGCGTTTTGAAGCCATGCTTGAGCGTCATGGTGGCCAGCTAAAACGGGCAGCAGTAGAGCTGGCTAAGGACTGGCGTACCGATCGCGTTTTGCGCAAGCTGGAAGCGATGCTGATAGTGGTCGATAAAGAGGCCTCATTACTGGTTTCCGGAACCGGAGATGTGATTGAAGCTTATGATGACTTAATTGCTATTGGTTCAGGCGGGTCTTATGCGCAGTCTGCTGCCAGAGCGTTGTTTAATAACACTGAGTTGTCGGCTAAGGAAATTGTTGAAAAAAGTCTCGAAATTGCGGGTGATATTTGTATATATACAAATCAAACCCGTACTATAGAAGAGATTTAACGATTGCTTGTTACTTTTGTTTGTCGTTGAAAATCATCTTGAATTCTATTTATACAGCCGTCTGTGGTCATAGATGACCGCAGTCGAGCGTTATAAGGATGTGCTTGAGCGTGCGGTATAAATTGAATTCCAGATGGCTTTCAACGATTAATATTATATTGAATTTTAAAGAAGGTTGGATATATGTCCGAAATGACACCACGAGAAATCGTACAGGAATTAGATAAACACATTGTTGGTCAGGATGATGCTAAACGCGCTGTTGCCATCGCCTTGCGCAATCGCTGGCGGCGCATGCAAATTGATAAAGGACTGCGAGAGGAAATAACACCAAAAAACATTTTGATGATAGGCCCTACCGGTGTCGGTAAAACTGAAATTGCCCGCCGATTGGCGCATCTGGCTAACGCACCCTTTGTCAAAGTCGAGGCGACCAAGTTTACCGAAGTTGGTTATGTTGGTCGTGAAGTTGACTCGATAATACGCGATCTTGTTGACATGTCGGTAAAAACCACGCGTGAGCAGGAAATGAAAAAAGTTCGTCATCTTGCCGAGCAGGCCGCTGAAGAGCGCATTCTTGATGTTTTATTGCCGTCAGCGAGAAATGAGTTTGGCGAGCCCGAGGAGAACGACAGTTCAACACGCAAAAAATTCAGAGAGAAATTACGTAATGGCGAGCTGGATGACAAAGACATTGAAATGGAAACGTCAGTCTCAGCAGTA
>JAFLJY010000116.1 GCA_022712755.1 Gammaproteobacteria bacterium | reverse complement strand
AGACTTTATTATAGGTGCCTTCCTTATAACCATTATCCTGGCGAAACATATTCAACACGTTCTTACCGACATAGATTTCATATAATTCATCAAAAGGCATATCAAGATACTTCATGATGCCGGCAATAAAAGCAAAGTGCGCCCCCTGATCGGTTAAGGTTAACAGAGCAAGGCATTCGATTGTTTTTCGAATATCTTCTGCCTGCATCAAATTTTCAAAATCGCTGGCAATTAATTCAGCCGTATCCTCTAATGACTGGTTTTGCTCAAGACGAATACTCAGGGCGAAATGCACAATATCCACCACTTCAAGTTTTACCTGCATAATATCGGCTTCCTGCTTTTTCCACCACTTCCAGCCATAATGTTCCAGCATTTCAGAAGATTCCATCCAGATTGCTCGATACCACTCATTCCCCGCATTTCTCCAGTCGGCATTTACTTTGTTATTCATTGCATCCTGCAACTCAAGCATATTAATTATTTTTTGTTTCATCATTATTTAGTAGTTACCCCTGATACGCATATAGTAAAGACATTACTTCACTGAATCAATCTACGAGCACTTGATTTACTGCAATTGCGATGATACCGCATTGCCCGAAACACAGCCAAAAATAGAAGTTAGCATTCCACAGAAGCATTTCCACAAAATTAAATAACCTTCCATGTAAAAACAACAAATCAATTTTAAGAAAAAACTTATTAAATCATATTGCAACATATTTAGATTACAATTTTCTCTCAAAAAAACATAAATTACACATACAATACAAAAACATACATACTAATAGAAAGCGCCAAAAATCAAACAGAAAACAGTCACAGCCGAAAATCGCACTAAGGGAATTTTTTCCCATTAAAGCCCATTATCTATTGTCATTATCTTTAATTATGTTTTAATAAAGGCAGTTTTCTACTGAATCACACAATACACGGAGGATTCGCCATGAAATCATCCCACCTATTCAACAACCGCCACTCAAATGATCCCCCTCAATAAACAGTCTCGTCTCGAAGAATTAGCTGAGCCACTAAGCACACTATTGGCACTTTACAATAATGCTGGTGAACGACTTAATCAACTTTGCCTGCTTACTAACAGGCCAGCCAACAGATGGTTTAGTACTGGTCATAATTATGTGACATCAGCAATAGTCAACAACCATTAAAACAAACACATGTCACAACCAAAAATCATCATATTAATTGGCTTTACTGCCATTCTTGCAATGGTCTTTATTGGCAGCATTATTGGCATCACCACGCTATCAAAAAGTAATGAGCGGCTTAATCAGTTTGTTACCGTACATCACCACAAAGTAGAACTCATCAGCCGTGCGCAGGCAGCCATGCGCAGCCGCACTTTTTCACTGCTGCATATGCTGACCATATCAAACGACACATTATTGCAAGACGAGATCCTCAAGATAAGCAAATATGCCGGTTTATTTAATAAAGACCGTAAGGCATACCTGTCACTGGTCAACACTGCCACTGAGAAATCACTGATTGATGAACATGATGCCATTACCAGTCAATGCGCACCAATATACAGACAGGTCATTGACCTGATTTTATTTGACAAACACGGTGAGGCTGAAAAACTAATATCAAATAAACTTATACCGTTACAAAATCAGCTAACAGAGATTATGTCTAATATTATCGCCTTTAATATGCAGCATGGTCTGGACGCTATAGCAGAAAATAAGGGAAATTATAATAACCTGCTGGTCAGATTTTGGCTGGCTTTAGCTGCCGTTTTATTACTTAGCTTAAACATAATATTTTTTATCTTTCGTCTAATCTCAAAAAATGATGCAGAGCAACAGTTATCACAGCAAAAAATTGAAGACGCTTTAGATGTTGCTAATAATGCCAACACAGCCAAATCCAAACTGTTATCTAACATGAGCCATGAGCTGCGCACACCTTTGCACGCAATAATGGGTTTTGCCGATATCATCTTATGCCGAAAAGATTTAGACCCTAAACTTAAAAAGTATAATCAACGCATCCAGCAGGCTAGCAAACACCTGTTAACGCTAGTTGATGACGCACTTGATTTATCGAAAATCGAGAATGGTAAAATAGACATCGCAATGGAAGCAATCAACTTACAAACTGCACTAAAAGAATGTCAGCTATTAATTGAACCGGTAGCAAATGATGCGCAATTAAACCTGCTGTTTAACATCAACACCTCTTATGTCGTGCAGGCAGATGCGACTCGCTTAAAACAGGCAATATTGAACCTGCTAAGTAACGCCGTTAAATATAATCAACAGCCCGGAAGCATAACGGTTTCCTGCGAATGTAGAGACAATAATCGCATTCGTATCAATATTAGCGACACCGGAATCGGCCTAAGCGAACATCAGAAAAAACAACTATTCCAGCCGTTTGAACGTCTTTACGCACAAAACAAAAATATACAGGGCACTGGCATCGGCCTGACAATCAGTAAGCACTTAATCGAGCTAATGGGCGGCACAATTGGCGTTGAAAGCATCGAAGGCTTCGGCAGCACCTTCTGGCTGGAGCTGGCACGAGTCAAAACCTGACCTTAGCCGGTTACACTATCCTGCAATTAAACATTTAACCTAAAAAAAGCAATTGAATCGTAGCGGGAATAATCAGGATTCAGCACATTGGACACTCGCACGGTGGCAAACTAGCTATCCACTACCTCACTTTTACAAACAGCCAAAGTTGCACTTATGAGTTTAATTCAGTCAATACTAAAAGACTCGATGCAAAAGAATACATCGAGTCTTCAAAACAAATAATAGCTTATTTTTAAGGTGCTGCTGTTGGAGTAAAACTGTGTTCAAATGCATCTGTCCAGTCAAACCCATTTGGATAAACGGTAGTCAGATAATCGGCATTATTAATTTCAGCTGTGCGCCAGTCCTGCGGGTCTGCACCCTGATTTTCCTGCTGTCCTGCGAAACCACCGATAAATTCGAACACGGCATTAAGTAGGTCGCTACAGTTATCACCGATGAGTGAACATTTTTCGCCAGTAAAATAATCACTATCAAGACTTAATCCTGTAATGATTAAATCAAGTGAAGGATCAAACGGCAGCCATGTGCCACCCGTTGTCGGTGTAGTGCGAGCACCACGGTATTCTGCAGACAACACTGTTTTGTTAATATATTCCCAGTCCATATCATGCTCAAAATAATATACATCTTTTTTACTAAATACATAATTTCCAAGATGGTTAGCAAAATTTGCATTTAACTCCAGGGGTAAGGAAAAGTTCTGAAATTCCGCGATTGATGCACCGTTTCCTAACGCATCAGACACTGTGTACAAATGTACACCTGGTATTTCTGAGATATTATTCGCAGGTACAAACTGTGCTTTCATGTTAATCATCCCGCGTGCCTCAAATACTTTTAGCAAAGGATTAACTGCCAGGTCTTTCACCATGGTAATCCTGAAACCATCGGCCCATGCGTTATTCTCATCAAATTGCAAAAACAAATCGGCGGCTTGATGAGTAGCAGTGTAACTAAAATCCATGCGCATCATTGCAGGATCATCATTGTCGTGGTTATCCCTGTCCACAGCTATCCCATCAATAACCATACGACCTTCAATATCACCGTTTTTAAGCTCATTCCAGGAAATGTAAAACTGCGCTTGTTCACCAACCACTGGTGGCTGTGAACGGCTGTAGTTGTAGTACAGGCGAACCGTAACCTGTGTATTTGACTCATCGGCCACACTGTAGTGTGTTGGTTCATCTGCTTCAAAATCAGCAGCGTTATTATTGTTTTCAGTCTCGATAATGTTACCGTTATGCGCGACAAATCCAGAAACGTCAATCAACAAATCCGCAATACATGTCCATGTTGCCATGATAGAAATCATGAACTTACTGGTTTCATAACCATTTTGAAAAGGATCATCTTTATTGTCGTGGCCAGTATAAGCACAGGGCTGGCCGCTACCCGCTTTTGCCACCTGTATGGAATGACTGACATGAATCAATGATTTCGTCACATTTGCCAATTGTGTCTGGCTGGTGAGGCCTCCAGTCAAACTGGCCGGTATGTTCAGACTCAGGTTTGGGCTTTCACTATTTAAAGTTGTCGAACCGGTATTTTCATCACTACAGGCCACCAACAAACTGCTTAACAATAGTGCAGTGACACCAATGCTGATTCTAAAATTTGGTATCAATTGAGCGTTAATTTTTTTAATACTAAGTTTCATCTTGTTTCTCCGTTATTCTGGCTTATGCTTATTAATATGTACTGACAGCATCATGCTTGCCGCGTCATGGTCACGCCATTCTGATTTAGCCAATTTTAATGTTCGAAATTAAAGAGACCACCATTTTGCGAATATTTGAAAAATTATTTATTCATTTTAAAAACAGTTTTATTTTTCAAATCATGTCGTTTTCTGTGTCTCTTAGAGATACGAGTTGATTAAAGGTGAATTAAGCATATGAAGTTTGCTATAAAAAACATGGCAAAACAGATAATTCGTGGTTCTGTAATAGCCATTGTCATACTACCTGGCACAATTCTGTTTAACAATAATGAGGTCCATGCAGAAAAAACTAGCCATTCCCTAATTCCACCAACAGATCCCACACAGTCCATTACCTACTGGAAAAAATATGCACTTGATGATGAAAATGAACTCGTGCAAATAGCTCAGCAGGTGTTTAATGTGCTACTTCGAGCCTGGGATCAATCTCGTATTGAACCAGCCCTGTATGTGGTTGAGTCTGAATCTGGCGCATGGGCAGCATCACTGGCAGATGGTAATATTTTATTAAGCAAACAAGCCATCGAAACAAGTTTTTCTTTTGGCCGGCAGCGTGGTGAACATTTACTTGCCTTTGTACTGGCACATGAATTAGCACATCAACGTGCAGACGATTTATGGCATCAGCGATTTTTCCGAATGATAGGCACGCAATCAGTCGAATCTCAGAAAAAAATGCTGTCAGGACTAGAACTGGATGCTGAGCAACTAACTCAAATGGAGCAGAAAGAAGCCCAGGCTGATCATGATGGCCTGATTATGATGGCCAGTGTTGGCTATGATGCGCACCAAATCATTAAAGATAAAGATTTCTATACTCTATGGGTTGAAAATATCTGGCAATACAACTGCCGTGATATGCAGACACAAAATAACAATTATAATGCATGCAAGCAGGCACAGGTACGAGCGTTAAGAACGAAAGCGCAACTTGAAACTGTGGCTACGCAATCACTTCTATATGATTTGGGCGTGCAGGAATTTGTTGCCGGCAATTATTCACTGGCAAGAGATTACTTCACCAGCTATGGTCGTGATTACCCTGGCAGAGCCATTATTTCCGCTATTGGCTTAAGCTATTTTGCACAGGCTCAAAGCGCTCATAAACGGCTCAACGAACTACAGGCCAGTGTTGCTATAAAACCACAAACAACATTTTATTACCCGATGATTCTGGATGCCAATGTAAATACTATTGATGTCGAGCCAATAACCGGTAGCAAACGTTCTGATGCTCGGAGCAAGATAATAGTATTGCAAAAACATAAAACAGCCTTGCTTAATAAAAGCATCAGTCAGTTTGAAAAAGCCTTACGACTTGCGCCAGATTATCGACAGACTTATTTATTGCTGGCTTCGGCACATTTACTGGCAAACAACTCTTATCGTGTACGAGGTGTGCTTCAGGGGCAATATCTGCCACAATTTGGCAAAGACCCTGCCGTTTCTATGTTGCTTGCGTTAACCCTGGCAATAGAAGGTGATACCACCGAATCAATAAAACAACTACAAAATTTGATTGCAGATAGTAAAGAAAGCAAAACGACTTCACCCATTCCTGAACAGATATTGCACTTCAGCGTATCATTTAATCTGGCAGCATTATATCGATCTATGGGTAAAACAACAGAAGCAAAAAAAGTGTGGCTGACGCTGGCACAGACATCGAAAACAAAGGGTGATACCATGTTATTCAGACTGGCGTTATCACAAACCAGTCAAAACAAGAGAAGGATTTTAACGCAAAATTTACAGCGAGCACCCACTATAAATGGCAAACGCTTAGGCGACAAAATAAATTTTTCTGCAAACACAAATAAATCCGAGTTATGGATTGACGGTGAGCCTTACCAGGTTCTTAACAACAATGGTTCACGTTATATCGTACAGAGTGATGGCTCCCTGATTAGTGCATGGCAAAAACAGCATAAAACCACTGTAAGTAAAATAAATAATAAATTAAAGATCGGCGACCTGGCTGATCGCCCGTTCAAAATACTTGGAATCCCGGATCGGCGTCTGAATATGACATCGGGTGAATATCTGGCCTATGATAACTACGGTCTGGCTGTACGCATTAGTAATAACCAGGTGAAAGGGTGGTTTTTATATGATAAACACTAATGCATATTATAAAATACTCACTACTATTATTAATAGATAATCATTTTTACAGGCATCATTTTGGTCAATAAGTCAGCCATTCTGGCCACTAACCTGGCAAAGCAAAACAAAGAGTACATACAGCTTGCCAGAAAAGCCGCAGAAAATGATGCGCCTGCCAGAAAAAAAGTTAATGCACTACTTGCACCAATAATCCATTACCAGACCAACCGCTTCTGTAAACGTTTTTGCAAGGAAAATAAATCACTTTTTAAATGTACATTAAAATCGCCTATCGGTTTACCGCCAGCAGATGCAAATTTATGCGAGTGGGGCAATGGTAGTTATGCCTGGATGTTAAATGACTTAAGCAGTGCCAGTCGTTTAAATAAGTACCAGGCAAAAAATAATGCGACAATTTTTGATTACTGTTATGTCATAGCAAACTCATTGCCTTTTTACGAGCGTTGGAAAAACTGGCGATTTGGTCGAAATATTTATATCCCCAGCTACATTCAAACACTGGGAAAAGCCGCTATTACGGTTTTTTATGCATTACGCTCACAGCAGTCAATTGAACAAATTAGTCAGCAAACCTCGCAATCAACAAAACAGATTAGAGCGCTAAGCCGTGAAATTATTAAATTACTGGTGCAAAAAAACAAACTCTTTTTATTGAACCCTTCTCATAACATTTCTTTCACACAAAGCAGTGATGATGATACAGCTCAGCCAACCATAGAATCAGAAACCGCAACCTACGATGCAACTGTAGAAAATGACGAAGAGAGCTTACTGCTATCTAAAGCATGGCAACAATTAAATACAGTCGAACAGTTTGTTATTGAAGCGCTGGTA
Source organism: Gammaproteobacteria bacterium (assembly GCA_022712755.1). Lineage (GTDB taxonomy): Bacteria > Pseudomonadota > Gammaproteobacteria > SZUA-229 > SZUA-229. Next base: position 4,114 of record JAFLJY010000116.1, on the reverse strand, counting down.
ATAGAAGAACAGGATGCAGATATCGTACTGAACTCACTAAAAAAGCTAAACCTCAGTTTTAAACAGGGCGTTTCTGCAGATGGCCTGGATCGACAACAACTGTATTATTTCAGGCGGAAAACACTGGCTAAATTGCACACTCTTTTGAACCATGCTCGCTAACATGGTTTTATATGAAAAATTTAATAATTATTTCAAATAATCACAAACTTATTGTCTCTTTATAAACATTGGCAGTAAAGGCAAGATGATGACACTACAGCATATTGATAATGATACTCTGGATTTGTTTGTAAAAATATCCAGCACTGATTCAGCACTACTTAGTACCAGCTGCATGAGCAGTAAACTGTATAACCAGGTGCTAGATCACCTTGCTGATTGTGAAAAATGCAGACTTCAGGTGTCAACCATCAGTACATTGCAAAACAAGTGGTCACAAATTCATCTTCAATCCAGCCTGACTGAAGATCAACAACAGGTGATATGCGATTACATTAACGGCGAATTACCTGGTGATGAAGCGGAGAAAGTGCGAATACTCATTACCGAACAACCAGATGCATTGAAAGCGGCTTTGCATTACCAGACGCATACTGCTGTTATGCAAAAGCAGCTAGCAGGACATAGCCAAAACACAGCCTGTCAATCTGGCTCTCAGACTGAACAGACAACACAATTAAATACAGAAACTTTTTTTACCAAACTGCTGCGTTATGTACGCCAGATTTATTGTATACGTACCCCCATGCTATATACCATGGCAGTAACAGCAACACTTTTTATTGCAGTATTCGTTATTGTTCTGTCTCCACAACAACAGCAGATGATGGTTGCTTCTTATCAGGACAACCCCACAATAGAATTTTCTGCCAGGAATAAATTACCCGGCATTGGTTTTTTTACACAATCAGGCAATGTCTTAAAACCTTTTGAGGATATCCGGATTGAGCTAATTTCTAACAACACCATTAAAATTTCCTGGCCAAAAATTGATGGTGCCGAGCTTTACAAAATGCGATTACAGGTCTTTAATCAGGGAAAGAAAACCGTATTAAAAGAAAACGTGACGAAAACCAATCATACAACTTTTCTACTGGAGACCATGGCTCAGCATAGCTATGTTAATAAACGTTATGAATGGGTTTTATATGGAAACACTGCTGATGACCGAGTATTTTATGCTTCAGGCGGATTTGTTATCAGTAAAAGCGAAACAGAAAATGACGAGGATCATGATTCATGATGCGATATATGCGTAATCATTGCAGCAACCACCTATTAAGCATTATTCTAATAACGTCCTGTTTTTTTGTTTTACAGGCGCAAAATATTTATGCCTCAGAAACACGTGGTATTTCGATTGAAAAAATGACAATGAAGTCAACAGCAATGATTAAAAATGGCATTTATCGTGCCTTAATTATAGGTAATAATGAATACCGAGACGAACATGGGAAATGGCAGTCTCTAACTACAGCTGTAACAGATGCACGCGCAGTGGCCAAATTACTCAAACAGCAATATAGCTTTACTGATATTAAAGTATTGGAAAATGCGACTCGACGTGATGTTCTACTTGCACTGGAAGCTCTGGCAAACAGATCATTAAAAAATGACAATGTATTAATTTATTATGCGGGGCATGGTTATTTAGACGATGAAACCAACAAAGGTTTCTGGGTGCCTGTTGATGCGGAAGGTAGCGACCACACCACTTTTTTACGAAATTCTACTATCCGTGATGAAGTATCAAGCATTGCTTCTCGTGTACAGCACACATTATTGATTTCAGATTCATGCTTCAGCGGATCATTGTTACGCGCTGCACCACGCAGTATTAACGAATCTGATTACACTGAAAAATACTTTGAAAAAGTATCCAGCAAAAAAAGCGTCCAAATAATGGCTGCTGGCGGTTTTGAATATGTCGATGATGATTACCGTGAGTCGGGACATTCTCCGTTTACTTATTTTTTGCTAAATGAATTAAAAACCAACAACACTCCGATGCTTACTGTCAGTCAGTTATCTAGTAACGTTGTACGTGCAGTAGCAAACAATGTAGATCAGATGCCAGAAAGTGGTGTTTTGCAAGGTGCCGGAGATGAACTGGGTGAGTTTATCTTTATTAAACTTGATGTCACTGTCGACGGTATTAATCCAGAAAACGTGAAAATACAGGTAAATGTAGTACCCGTCGACAAATCCAATAAGTTAAAAAACACAATCGAACAACCTGCCAGTCAGCAAACAATTGTGCCTATCCCAACTTTATAACAGGATGATGTAATGCCTGCAAAAAATCTTTATTTAATATTAATCTTGTTTATTCCAGGTATTAATAACGCTTATGCAGATCAACGTCTGACTTTTGGTGCAAAATTATTAGGTGCCAACTGGAGCGGTGATAATGGTACTGCTAGTGCTGATTTTGAAAGCGATAAAGGTGGCCAGTTTGGACTTAATGTGTCCTATAAAATCGGCAATTTTTATACCGGATTAAATTTGCAGCGTGGCGAATACAGCTTTAAAAATAATGCACCTGACAAATTTACCGTTTTGGGGCGAGTGACAAGTTCCAATGTAAAAATTGAACAATCTGACCTGGATTTATTATTTGGCTATTACTTCTGGCCACAGGTATCTTTATTTGTCGATATTAAACGTGTAAATAATAATTGGTTAAATGAGCCTTATGAACAGAAATTTTTAGGCCTGGGTCTGGGCGTGTCGGCTTATACACCGATAAATAACAGATGGACACTATTTGGCTCATTCGGCGTTATCGGTGACGGTGAAATAAAAAATAGTAATGATATCAAGGTAGGTGTAGGCAATAGCTGGGCATTAGAGTTAGGTACGGTGTATAGCATTAACGCACGCAACTTTGTTAATGCCGGTATAAAAACAAGAAACTACCGTTTTGAATATCTGGATTCCAGTAAACAGGACTATAACATCAATGCTATTTTTATCGGCTACAACTACAGTTTTGCACTTTAGAGACGGCTGTATAGTTTTTCTTTAATAATCCTTGTCATATAAAAATGATACATAAGCTAATTCTGCTGAAACTGATAATTTTTATGTTTTCCGGATGCAGTAATAATATAAATACTGCACCCGTAGTGAGTATCCGACTGGAATCAATCCCCCTGGAATTAACCACGCACCTGGGTGATCAACAGCAATTTGTTGAAGGTGATGAAATACAATTTTTATTAAGTCTTGGCCAGGATGCCTATATTTATATGTATTATATCGATGCTGTTAATAACATAAAACAAATATTACCTAATGAAGACCAACGGAGTAATTTTTACACTGCCGGCTATTTTCTAACCATCCCGGAATATGAAAAGCATTATCGTTTTATAATAAGAGAACCTTATGGCAACGAATCTGTCTGGGTATTTGCCAGTGATCAACTTATAAAAATAAATACAAAGCCTGATTCCATGGAAAACATCAAGCGGTTAATAAAAAAATCATCTATGAAAGCCTATGGTGAATCTGTGCTCAATATCATCACCCGTAAAAAGTAACTTCACTAGAACATACTCAATTTTAATACTACCTTGTTTTTTAACAACCTGAGCAAAAGCTCATACATAAAATAACAATCAATATATTAACTATTAAAGCCATATATTAACAATAGTAGATTAATTTATAGTCGTTATTAACACGTTAGCTTGACATTTAAAAAAACAGGCATATATTTACCTATTATAAATTTGTAGCTTATTAATAGATGATATTTTACCTGTTATGGATTATTACACCGCTTCAGACAGCGCCATTCTAAAAGAACTCGGGGAACGTACCCGCAAGTTACGCCTGCGCAAGAACATCAGCCAGCAAGATCTGGCCGAGCGCACCTTGTTATCCATCGGCACCATAAAATCACTGGAAGCCGGCAAAGGCAAGCTATCAACCCTGGTTGCGGTTCTTCGTGAGCTAGGCACTCTGGATCAGCTGAATCAATTTATCCCGCCAATTACTATTAGCCCGATAGAAATGGCTGCGGCCAGTTCAAAATCACCCAGCAAACGTAAGCGTGCTTCGGGTGCTGGCCGCAAGAGTAAAAACACATGACAGTAAATGTAGA
>JAFLJY010000115.1 GCA_022712755.1 Gammaproteobacteria bacterium | reverse complement strand
ATCTGCATCGAGAATACAGCGCTAATGAATTGCAACATGCTGCTAACTTTCTGAATCAACATTTCACCGGTCAGGATGTGCATGAAATACGGCAAAGCCTGCTACAGGATCTGGATCGTAGTCGCCAGGAAGTTGATAATGTGATGCGAACAGCAGTTGAAGTTGCTGATAAAGCGTTATTCAATAATGAGGAGAACAAGCCTGAGTTTATCGTTCAGGGCGAAACCAACCTGGTACGTTATAACGAAAATACCGACCGACAACAGCTACAGCATCTGTTTGAGATTTTTGATCGCAAGCGCGAGATGCTGGGTTTATTTGACCGCTGTGTGCGCAGTGACGGGGTAAAGATTTTTATTGGACATGAAGCCGGTTTTGAAGGTTTTGGTGATTGCAGTGTGATTACCGCGCCATACTCAGTTGAAGGCAAACCTGTTGGCGTATTAGGTGTGATTGGTCCGGCGCGAATGAATTACGACCACATTATCCCGGTGGTTGATGTCACCGCTAAAATTCTGGGTGATGCCCTTAATGGTTGAATGTTTAAAAAAACAATTACTGACATCTTGAATTAAATCCCGGTAGTCACCATAGATAGTCACCATAAACAGCCACACTACAATAAATTATAAGAGAATTAATATGTCAGCTCAAAAGCAAGATAACGATGAAACCACAGAACAGGTAACGGAAGAGGCCATTGTAGAGGTGCAGGAAGATGAAGCAATTCTGGCATCACCAGAGAAAAATGCCGATAGTCTTGAAGCGCAACTAGAGGATGCGCAGGCAAAAGCCGCTGAAAACTGGAACCAGTATCTCCGCGCCAAAGCCGAAATGGATAATTTACGCCGTCGTAATACCAAAGATGTAGAGAATGCTCATAAATATGGTATTGAAAAATTTGTTACTGAACTGCTACCGGTATTAGATAGCATGGGAATGGGACTCGCCACTAAAGATGCCAGTGCCGAGAGTTTACGTGAAGGCATGGAACTAACCATGAACATGCTGGTGACGATGATGGAAAAATTGGGCATAGAAGAAGTTGATCCTCTAAATGAACAATTTAATGCTGATAAACATCAGGCGATGGGCATGCAACCCAATGCAGATGTTGAACCCAATACGGTTACAGCTGTAATGCAGAAAGGTTATGTGCTCAATGATCGCTTAATTCGTCCGGCAATGGTGATGGTGTCGAAAGCAGTAGAAGAAAATTAAGTTTTTCAGCAAATGGCCGTTCATGCACGGCAACGCCAACAAATGCAAATAAAAACTTTTATTGTTTTAACATACTCGCGTTAATTTGCTGATCAAAGCTGTTTTTGCAAAATATATACAATTGACTGATTTTTAACTAGAAAATACTTGGAATCAATAAAAGTAGCCCCATATAAGAGCTAACAACAACTTTAGTGTCATTCTGCTTGTGATGGCAATAAATATTAAAGAATATTAAAAATATCGGAGACCAGCAATGGCTAAAATTATAGGTATAGATTTAGGTACAACAAACTCTTGTGTTGCCGTGATGGACGGTGACTCAGTTAAAGTTATCGAAAACGCAGAAGGTGAACGCACGACACCATCAGTGGTTGCGTTTACCGATGACGAAGTAGTTGTTGGTTCCCCAGCAAAACGTCAGGCAGTGACCAATCCGAAAGACACCATTTTCGCGGTAAAACGCTTGATCGGTCGTCGTTTCGATGAAGAAGTGGTGCAACGTGATATCAAACTGGTGCCTTACAAAATTGTAAAAGCCGACAACGGTGATGCCTGGGTTGAAGCCAAAGGCAATAAAATGGCATCACCGGAAGTATCCGCCCGTATTTTGCAAAAAATGAAGAAAACGGCTGAAGAATATTTAGGTCATGAGGTCACCGAAGCAGTTATTACCGTGCCTGCCTATTTTAATGATTCACAACGCCAGGCAACAAAAGATGCTGGCAAAATTGCCGGTCTTGAAGTAAAACGTATTATCAATGAGCCTACCGCGGCGGCTCTTGCTTATGGCATGGATAAAAGCCGTGGTGATTCTAAAATCGTGGTTTATGACCTGGGTGGTGGTACTTTCGATGTGTCTATCATCGAAATTGCAGAAATTGACGGCGAACATCAATTTGAAGTGCTGGCAACCAACGGTGATACCTTCCTCGGTGGCGAAGATTTTGATACCCGTTTAATTGATTATCTTTCTGATGAATTTGAGAAAGATACCGGTATTAATCTGCATAACGACCCACTGGCACTGCAACGTCTGAAAGAAGCAGCTGAGAAGGCAAAAATCGAATTGTCTTCAACTCAGTCAACCGATGTCAATCTGCCTTATATTACTGCTGATGCCAGTGGTCCTAAGCATTTAAATGTGAAATTAAGTCGTGCCAAACTGGAAAGTCTGGTTGATGAATTAATCTCCCGTACCATTGCTCCGTGTAAGCAGGCACTTGAAGATTCTGGCTTGTCTGCCAGTGAAATTGATGATGTGATTCTGGTGGGCGGTCAAACCCGTATGCCTAAGGTGCAGCAAGAAGTACAGGATTTCTTCGGCAAAGAGCCTCGCAAAGACGTAAACCCGGACGAAGCCGTTGCCATGGGCGCAGCATTACAAGGTGGCGTACTGGGTGGTGAGGTTAATGATATCCTGCTGCTTGATGTTACCCCGTTATCATTGGGTATTGAGACCATGGGTGGAGTCATGACCAACCTGGTTGAGAAAAACACCACCATACCAACAAAAGCATCACAGACTTTTTCTACTGCTGATGATAACCAGTCAGCTGTTACTGTTCACGTATTACAGGGTGAGCGCGAAATGGCAACCGGTAATAAATCATTAGGTCGTTTCGATTTACAGGATATTCCACCTGCACCACGCGGTGTACCACAAATTGAAGTGTCATTTGATATTGATGCCAACGGTATTTTGAATGTCTCTGCAAAAGACAAAGCTACTGGTAAGGAACAGTCTATTGTGATTAAAGCCTCAAGTGGTTTGTCCGATGCAGAAGTTGATCAAATGATTAAAGACGCTGAAGCCCATGCGGAAGAAGACAAAAAAGCACATGAATTAGTTAATGCAAAGAATAGTGCTGAAAACATGATTCATGCCACTGAAAAGTCAATTAAAGACTTGGGTGATAAAGTTGAAGCCGATGAAAAAACTGCAGCAGAAGCAGCCATTGCTGAGCTAAAAACAGCATTGGAAGGTAACGACAAAGACGATATTGAAGCTAAAACACAGGCCTTAACCGAAGTCGCTGGCAAGATTGCTGAAAAAGCCTATGCTGCCAAGTCAGCACAAGAAGGGGCAGGACAAGGAGATGGTGCAGAGCAAGCAGGTGCGGAGCAGACGGAAGGCAAAGCTGCTGATGACGATGTAGTTGATGCCGAGTTTGAAGAAGTGAAAGAAGGCAAGGACGATAAATAATGTCATGGTCTAACCGCAGCGGGGCGATGATGTAGAAAAGAAATTTATATCAGTCCGCAAAGAACGCAAAAGACGCAAATAAAAGCTTTCTTCAGTTTTAAAGCCTTTGCGTTTTTTGCGTTATTTGCGGATATATTTTTTCTCTATGTCCTGGTGGTTGATTTTTTAGTTTAATTTAAAAAGAATAAAGTTATGTCAAAACGAGATTATTACGAAGTATTAGGCGTGTCACGCGATGCTAGCGAAGCTGATCTAAAAAAAGCCTATCGTCGCTTAGCGATGAAACATCATCCTGATCGTAATACCGGTAACGCCGAAGAATCCGAAGCAAAATTCAAAGAAGCCAAAGAGGCACATGAAATATTGTCCAATGCAAAAAAACGAGCAGCTTATGATCAATATGGTCATGCCGGTGTTGATCCGTCGATGGGTGGACGACCTGGTGCAGGCGCGGGCGGCTTTGAGGATATATTTGGTGATGTCTTTGGTGATATTTTTGGCGGCGGTGGCGGTGGTCGTCGTGGTGGTCAACGCGCACAACGAGGATCTGATCTTCAATATAACCTTGAATTAACTCTGGAGCAGGCTGTCTTTGGCACCGAAGTAAAAATACGTGTGCCGACCCAGGTGAATTGTAAAACATGTGCCGGCAGTGGTGCAAAAAAAGGCACATCAGCAACCACCTGTACTACCTGCGGTGGTGCTGGTCAGGTGCGTATGCAACAGGGATTCTTTGCCGTGCAACAAACCTGTCCGCAGTGTCGAGGCAAAGGCAAAATAATTAGTAGTCCCTGTCCGGATTGTCATGGTCAGGGGCGAAAGCAGGAACAAAAAACTCTGTCAGTGAAGGTGCCGGCTGGTGTTGATACTGGAGACAGAATTCGTTTAGCAGGTGAAGGAGAAGCTGGCGGGCAGGGTGCTCCCAGTGGTGATTTGTACGTGCAGATGCATGTTAAAGAACATGCTATTTTTAGCCGTGATGATAATGATCTGCACTGCGAAATGCCCATTTCAATAGGTACCGCCACATTAGGTGGTGAAATAGAAGTGCCCACACTCAATGGCAAACTTCGATTGAAGATTCCTTCTGAAACACAAACCGGAAAATTATTCCGTATGCGTGGCAAAGGAGTGAAACCGGTAAGAGGCGGCATGACCGGCGATCTGTTATGCCGTGTTCATGTCGAGACACCGGTTAAATTAAGTAACAAACAGAAAGATTTAATCAGAGATTTTGATAAATCAATCCAGCAGGCTGGTCAGAAACACAGCCCGAAACATGCTTCCTGGGGTGATCGTATGAAGGCATTTTTTGATGAGCTAAAAGCTTAAAATATTTTTATCCGCAAATGAACGCAAAAAACGCAAATAAAAGCTTTTTATAGTTTTTAATATTTGCGTTTTTTGCGTTCATTTGCGGATAAAAATATTTTTTTATTATGCTATATAATGCCAAACTACGATAACAATAAAAACAATAAGAAAATTGCTCCTGCATTTTCTATATACCGTCCATCCATGGACATATTAGGACATCAAATGTTAAAACTTGCAATCACTGGTGCCGCAGGACGAATGGGGCGTAACCTGATTCAAGCCTGTTTTGAAACGTCCAGGTGTCAGCTCGGTGCTGCCATTGAACATGAAAACAGTCCCTTTCTTAATCAGGATGCGGGTCAGGTGGCTGGTGTTGGTGCTTTAAATAAAACAATAGGCTGTCACCTTGCTGATGTTACTGATGATTTCCATACTCTGATTGATTTTACCCGCCCGGATGTGACGTTACAAAATCTGGCTACCTGTGTTGCCAACGGTAAAAATATCATTATCGGCACTACCGGTTTTAGCGAAGAGGAAAAACAGCAAATAGAACAGGCAGCCAAATCCATCGCCATTGTTTTTGCGCCGAATATGAGCGTTGGTGTTAATCTTTGTTTTAAACTACTCGATATCGCAGCACGTATTTTAGGTGATGATGTTGATATTGAAGTAATAGAAGCGCATCATCGCCATAAAGTTGATGCACCATCTGGCACTGCGCTACGCATGGGCGAGGTTGTTGCTGATGCGTTAGGGCGTAATCTTGAAGAATGTGCTGTATACGGTCGCCAGGGGGTAACGGGTGAGCGTGATCGTAAAACTATTGGTTTTGAAACTATACGTGCCGGTGATATAGTCGGCGATCACACCGTGATGTTTGCGGGTGTTGGCGAGCGTGTAGAAATAACACACAAAGCCTCCAGTCGAATGACGTTTGCCAATGGTGCAATTCGAGCGGCTGTTTGGTTACAGGATAAAAATAAAGGTTTATATGATATGCAGGATGTCCTTGATCTTAATTCGTAATTGGTAATTGGTAATTGGTAATTAAATATGATTGGTATGAATATTGTTGTCGTCTTCCCGGGTCAGGGATCACAATCCATTGGTATGTTATCTGATTATGCCCAGGCATGGCCTCAAGTTGAGGAGACCTTTAAGCAGGCATCTGACGTTCTGGGTTATGATTGCTGGGATATTGTCTGCAATGGTCCTATAGAAAAGCTCAATAAAACCGAAATTACCCAGCCACTAATGCTGGCTGCTGATATTGCTGTGATGCGTGTTATGGCGCAGCAGTGTATGTTAATGCCGATGGTTTATGCAGGTCATAGCCTGGGCGAATATGCCGCACTGGTTGCAGCAAAAGCCATAGATTTTGAAGATGCTATTAAGCTGGTTAGTAAACGTGGTCAGCTAATGCAGACAGCAGTGCCAGAAGGTAAAGGTGCAATGTCAGCTATCATCGGTTTAAATGACGAGTCTGTTATTCATATTTGTGAACAGGTAAGCAAAGATCTTGGTGAGCCGGTTGAAGCGGTCAACTTCAATTCTCCGGGGCAGGTGGTTATTGCGGGTGCTACCGATGCAGTTAATAAAGCTATGGAACTGTTAAAAGAAGAAGGTGCTAAACGAGCATTGCCTTTGCCAGTAAGTGTGCCTTCACATAGCTCATTAATGAAACCGGCAGCGGATGAACTTGCCGAGTATCTCAAAGGAGTCAATATTAATAAACCCCAAATACAGGTTATTCATAATGTTGATGCAAAATCACATGATGAACCGGATGCGATACGTGAAGCCCTGGCGAAACAGTTGTACAATCCGGTACAGTGGACGCACACCATCCAGATTATTACTGACGGTGCAGATGTGGTTGTTGAATGCGGGCCGGGTAAAGTCTTAGGTGGCTTAACACGTAGGATCAATAAAGAAGTGAAAAGTTATTCACTGGATTCGATGGCAGCAATGCAAAAATTTCTCGATTCAATGGCGATGGAAGAATAAACGGGAAAGCGAATACTGCTCGATCCAGACGATTTAATCCGTTATTGTCATCTCGACCAGAGCGGTAGGGATGACAGCAGTATTGAGTTTTTTCCATATAGCATAAAGCTCTCTAAAAAAATAAAAATTTTTAAAAAAAGGTTTTAATACGTTTATGAGTAAAGAATTAAAAGGCGAAATAGCACTGGTTACCGGCGCAAGTCGCGGCATTGGCAAAGCTATCGCAGAGCAACTGGCATCAACAGGCGCTACCGTAATTGGCACAGCTACATCGGATGCTGGGGCGGATAATATATCAGCATATTTAGCAGCCATAAAATCATCCGGTGGTGGCGGTGTGGGTGGTAAGGGAATGTGTTTAAACGTAACCAATACCGATTCTATTAGCAATGTGATGAATGCCATTAAGGACGAATATGGTGCTGTGTCTATTCTAGTTAATAATGCAGGCATAACTAAAGACAACTTGTTAATGATGATGAAAGAAGATCAATGGAATGACATTATCGAGACCAACCTGACTTCGATTTATCGTTTATCAAAAGCCGTTATTCGACCCATGATGAAGGCCAGAAAAGGGCGAATTATTAATATCGCCTCCGTTGTGGGTTTAACCGGCAATCCCGGTCAAACCAATTATTCTGCAACAAAAGCGGGTATGTTAGGTTTTACCAAATCATTAGCGCGTGAAATTGGTTCCAGAAATATTACAGTAAATTGTGTTGCCCCTGGTTTTATTGATACCGATATGACCAGGGGATTAGCAGAAGAGCAAAGGCAGGCATTAATTGGACAAATACCCCTTAACCGCCTGGGTGACCCTGCCGACATTGCAGCAGCGGTAGCGTTTCTGGCAAGTCCTTCGGCTGCTTATATTACAGGTGAAACCATTAACGTTAATGGCGGAATGTACATGCCATAGTCATAAATTGATCAAATATTTTGCATATAAGTTATAGGCAGTATTATAAATAACATTAATAACAATTCTTATAATATTGATTTAATTAAAAAACATATTGTTTTGTTAGCGCAGGTATTAAATATTGAATTTAACTGGCAAGTACCGCTTTAATTCACTAAAATACCGCGCAACTCAACATAATCAATTCCGATAATATTCTAGATAATATTTTCGGGACCATTTTTATATGACCACAGATGATAATCATAATGTTTGATAATCCTGGTGGTCGAAACCAGAGGAAAAATAGATGAGCACAGCTGAAGAACGCGTTCGTAAAATTGTCATAGAGCAATTAGGTGCAACCGAAGAACAGGCAACAAATGAAGCATCATTTGTTGATGACTTAGGTGCAGATTCACTTGATACTGTAGAGTTGGTTATGGCTTTAGAAGAAGAGTTTGAGTGTGAAATTCCTGATGAGGAAGCAGAAAATATTACTACCATTCAACAGGCAATTGACTACGTGAACGCGCATTCAAGCTAGCAAGTTCTCAAGGAATTACCGATTCAACAGTCTATTACACAGACAGTACTATTCAGTGATTCCTTAAGCCTCAGTAATCAACATAAAATTGTGTTGATTACTGAGGTTTAATACTAAAAACAACCGGTTGCTTCGTTATTAGAACTTCCAGCAACACAAAGAGGCTACTATGCCAAATTGTCCATCAGATCGTCCATCAGGGCGACCACCAGTACGGCGTGTCGTTGTCACTGGTCTTGGCATTGTCTCGCCGGTTGGCCTTAATCTAAAAGAATCATGGGAAAACATCAAAGCGGGTAAAAGCGGTGTTGTCTCGATTGATGCTTTTGATACTTCTAAATTTTCATGCAAAATTGCAGCTACCGTAAAAGGTTTTGATGCAACGACGGTAATTCCTGCAAAAGATCTAAAAAAAATGGATACCTTTATCCATTATGGACTTATCGCTGCTGATGAAGCCTTAAAAGACTCTGGATTGGAAATTACTGAAGAAAACGCTGATAGAATTGGCGTCGCCATTGGCTCTGGTATTGGTGGTTTGCCAATGATTGAAGTGAACGATGCTAAACTAATCAATGGTGGGCCTCGCAGAATTTCCCCGTTTTTTGTTCCGGGCTCAATCATCAATATGATCTCCGGTAACTTTTCCATTCGCTATGGTGTAAAAGGCCCCAATATTTCAATCGTCACCGCCTGTTCTACAGGAACGCACAGCATTGGCGAATCAGCAAGAATCATTACCTACGGTGATGCAGATGTGATGTTTGCTGGCGGTGCTGAAAAGGCTTCGTCACCATTAGGCATAGGTGGTTTTGCAGCAGCCAGAGCATTATCAACACGTAATGATGACCCTGAGGCGGCTAGTCGTCCCTGGGATAAAGGCCGTGATGGTTTTGTGCTGGGTGACGGTGCCGGTGTGCTGGTATTAGAAGAGTACGAACATGCCAAAGCACGAGGGGCTACAATATATGCTGAAGTTGCCGGTTTTGGCTATAACAGTGACGCTTATCATATGACCTTGCCACTACAGGACGGTAGTGGTGCAGGCAAGTGTATGCAGTTGGCATTAAAGGATGCAGGGATAAATGCGGATGACATAAACTATGTTAATGCACACGGTACCTCAACACCAGCAGGTGATGTTGCAGAAACCACAGCCGTTAAATATGCATTTGGTAATCACGCAACTAAAGTTGCTATCAGTTCAACAAAGTCTATGACTGGACATTTATTGGGCGCAGCTGGCGGTATCGAAGCGGTATTTTCAGTCATGTCGATTAAAGATCAGGTCGCCCCACCGACTATTAATTTAGACAATCCCGGTGAAGGTTGCGACCTGGATTATGTGCCAAATAGTGCGCGAGAAATGAAAATAGATTACGTTTTGTCTAATTCATTTGGCTTTGGTGGCACTAACGGAACACTCATCTTTAAAAAGCTGGATTAACCGCTTAATCATCATTTAATCATCATCTGAGACCGTCATTGTCATTTCACGTGTCGTATCAAACACGGCTATTATCATTATCGAATGATAGTAATGCCGACATTCCCGATTTAAGTTTATTTAACCGCTACAATCGCCAGCGTTATCCTTATCTATTGCTTAGCAGTGCCTGTAGGCAAAATAATACGCAATATGACATTTTAATTGCCTGTCCTCAGTATTTTCTTACCTTACATTCTGATAAAACACTCAGCTGTACAAATAATGACCTGTCCGTTTCAGCGGGATTTTTTGAGACACTGGAAGATTACTACCAAAAAAACAAAGTAGACATTTCAGCTATGTCACCTAAGTGTGAGAAGCTGCCTTTCACTGGTGGCTGGTTTGTTTATTTGTCATATGAGATGGCAGAAGAAATTGAACCTTGCTTATCGTTGCCGCTTTTGCCTGATTCACAACCACTCGCCATTGCCGCACGCTGTCCATCAGCCATTATTCTTGATAAAAAAAATAATCAATGTTTCGCAGTGGCTGAAACGCAATATCTCTATTTACTTGACGAAATAGAGCAGGATTATAAAAACCTTATTAGTATGTATGGTGAAGCGTCAAATACCAGTAGTGATGAAACTCATAAAAAAATAAAACATGAAAAAATAGAACTTGAATCTTTAGTCGAAGCGGATTCCTCCAGTTATTTAAATCAGGTAAAAAAAATAAAACAATACATTGTTGAGGGGGATATTTTTCAGGCAAATCTGTCCAGGAAGTGGCAGGCAAACTTGAAATCGGACGTGAGTGATGCGGACTTATTTCGTGCGTTATCAAAACAAAACCCATCATCATTTGCTGCTATGGTCTGTTTGCCAAACATGAGCATTATTAGCTCATCTCCCGAGCGCCTGGTTTCTGTAAAGGGTGCTATAGTCGAAACGCGACCTATTGCCGGCACACGGCCACGAGACAGCAATAAACAAAGTGATAAAGCACTGGCAAAGGAATTGCTGGCACACCCGAAAGAACAGGCGGAACATATCATGTTGATTGACCTGGAACGTAATGACCTTGGCCGTGTTTGCCGCCCTGGTACGATAATCGTTAATGAATTGATGACACTGGAAAGTTGGCAACATGTGCATCATATCGTATCTAATGTGCGTGGTGAGTTAGCAAGCAATAAGTCTCCCATTGATGTTTTACGCGCCGTTTTTCCCGGTGGCACCATAACCGGTTGCCCTAAGGTGCGCTGTATCGAAATACTGGCCGAATTGGAACAAGAGGCAAGGGGTGCTTATACCGGCTCATTAGGGTATATCAATAATGATGGCAGTATGGATTTTAATATTTTAATTAGAACAATGGTACGCGAAGATAATAAAATAACATTCCGTGCCGGTGGTGGCATCGTTAATGATTCTGTAGCGTCAAAAGAGCTGATCGAAACTCGTGCAAAAGCAAAAGGCTTGTTGAAAATATTTACCGTGGGAAGCTCTGATTAAGTCTGGGTCGAACAGATTGCCATTTAAAATGCTCTGATTCAAGGCGTGAAATGCACGCCATAATTAATAAAAAACGGGCAGGACTATTTGCCTACAGGACGTAGGTAAGGGGCGTGAGCAGGAGCGGTAGCTTTGCGAAGTTTCACAACGAAGAAGCAGGGTATTTTAAGTGGTAAGATGTCGATTCACGAGTCGTACGACATGGATGTCGTGTTAACAAACCTAAGGATGGACTTAATCAGAGCTTCCTTTGAACCATGATGAATGAGTAGTCGACGAATGAACAGCCAACGAGTATATAGTCTTATCAATGGCATAGTAGCTGATTATTTAACAATAAATGATCGCGCCATCCATTATGGTGATGGAATTTTTGAAACCATATTATGTCACAACAATCATTTATTTTACTGGCTGCAACATTACCAGCGCCTTTTAGAATCAGCAAATAAACTGCAACTGGATTGTCCGGACGAACAAATATTACTGGATGATATTCGTTATTTACTAACTATAAATAAAGCGAAAAACAAACCAACAAATAAACCTTCTGATAATATCGTTTATGCCATAAAAATCATTGTTACACGTGGCAGCAGTGAGCGTGGTTATGCTTTTGCAAAAAACACAATGAGTAATCGCCTTGTTTTATTATCAACGCTGGATTCTAATTATTCATCGCTGTTAACAAAAAAGTTATCAACAGGTGAATTATTTGTCTGTAAACAACAGGTGTCTATCAATGAAAGCCTGGCAGGGTTAAAACATTTGAACCGGCTGGAAAATGTACTGGCAAGAAATGAGTGGAGTGCTGGTGCTGGTATTAATATGAATAATGGCAATAACATTGTAGATGGTTTGATGCTAAATGCCAATCAATATGTTATTGAAGGGTGCATGAGCAATTTATTTGCTGTTAAAGATAATCAGTTGTTTACGCCTGACCTTAGTCAGTCAGGCGTAAACGGGGTAATGCGAGATGTCATCATTAAACTGGCAGAAAAAAATAAAATTCGACTATCAATTGTCAATATAAAACTAGATGAATTATTGGCTATGGACGCACTCTTTATTTCAAACAGTTTGATTGGTATGAAATTAATAAACAAACTTATCTCTTCAAAATTCCAGGAGAGTTCTCTCATCAATCGACTATTCAAAATGCTATTGAACACCAGGGACAACTATGATCACGTTGTTTAGCAAGAGTCTGGCTACACTGTTTGCCATTGCCAGTATTGTATTGGTCATCGGTTTTTATTATTCGCTAAAAATACATTCTGAGATGCATGCAGAAATGCCTTTAACCGAGCCACAAACGGTTGTTTTTTCCCGAGGATCAAGTATTCAAACTCTGGCAAATCAGCTCATTGAAAAAGGTTTACTCAAAAATAAAAATTACTTTCTTATTTGGGGCAGGTTAACGCAACAGGCAACCCAACTGCAAGCCGGTGAGTATCTGCTAACGCCCGGTCTAACGCTTGCCAAACTGCTCGATAATATGATTGATGGTAATGTGGTGCAACATGCTATTACCTTTATTGAAGGTTTTACCTTTAGTCAGATACTGGAAACGATTCAACAGAATCCGGTGATAACGATAGAGCTGGACAATCTTTCTGATGAAGAAATCATGAAAAAACTGGGGTTTGAAGGCGAACACCCGGAAGGTCGTTTCTATCCGGATACCTATTATATTTCTCGTGACATCACAGATGTGGAGCTACTTAAGCGTGCTTATAATGTAATGGAAAAGATTCTTGAAGAGGAATGGGCACAACGAGAACAAAATCTGCCCTTTAAATCATCCTATGAAGCACTGATAATGGCATCCATTGTAGAAAAAGAAAGTGCCGTTGCCGAGGAGCGTCCCTTAATTGCCGGTGTATTTGTTAACAGGCTACGAAAAAAAATGCGCTTGCAAACTGATCCAACAGTAATCTATGGTATTGACAATTATGACGGCAATATTCGTTTCAGGGACTTACGAAAAGATACCCCGTATAATACTTATACTCGCCATGGGCTACCACCGACACCAATTGCATTACCCGGTAGAGAAGCCATACATGCAACCTTGCACCCTGATAAAACAAAATACCTGTATTTTGTTTCTTATAGCGATGGTAGTGGTCGCCATGTGTTTTCTACTAATTACAAAGACCATGAAAAAGCCGTTGATAAGTATCAGCGTAAAAAACGAAGAAACAACAAATAGTGAATAATGAAAAACTTACATGGATATACAGGATAAAAAAATCCTGTCCATCCTGTATATCCATGTAAATTAAGTACAGTGAATAGTTTACGTTATGGTTAAGTTTATTACACTTGAAGGCATTGAAGGGGTTGGTAAAACCAGCAATCTTTTATTTATAAAAGAATTGCTTGAGTTGTCTGGGCAGGAATGCGTGGTGACCAGGGAGCCTGGTGGTACACCGTTAGGTGAGGCATTGCGCGGTTTGTTATTGAGTCACTCAGATGAAAATATGAGCGCCGATGCGGAATTGCTGATGATGTTTGCCGCCAGAGCCGAGCACTTAAACAAAGTGATCCGCCCAGCACTGAATAACAATAAAACCGTTTTGTGTGACCGTTTTACCGAAGCAACCTACGCTTATCAGGGCGGTGGTCGCCAGTTAGATGTGAATAAAATCAGCAATCTTGAACAATGGGTACAGGGTGACTTACGCCCTGATTTAACCATAATTCTCGATGCACCCGTTGAAATAGGCCGGGCTCGTGCAGGGAAACGAAGTGAACCCGACCGCATTGAAAAAGAACAGGATGACTTCTTCCAGCGAGTACGCGAAGCGTATATTGATCTGGCTAATCAGCACCCATATCGAATTTGCCTGATAGACGCATCGCTTGAATTAAAAGACGTACAAAAACAAATCCAAAAAAAACTAATTGAATACAAGATATTAATGGTTAATTGTTAATGGTCAAGGGTTAATGAAAAACAAAAACCAAACCTTAACCGTTAGTTGTTTGTTTTGGCTTTTTCATCTATTGGTTCGTTAACGGCACATCAATGTGCCACTACTCATTAATCATTAATCATTAACAATTAACCATTAACAATGTTCCCCTGGCAACAAACACAATGGTCGCAAATGACTCAGTTATTAAAAACTGAGCGTTTACCACACGCCATATTATTATACGGCAATCAGGGTCTAGGTAAGGCTGATTTTGCTGCATCACTGGCAAACGCAGTATTATGTCAGTCTCCAACATCCGATCATCAGGCCTGTGGTTTATGCAAATCATGCCAGTTATTGGCAGCAAGCACACACCCTGATTTGCATTATTTAAAACCATCTGCACCAGCCACATCAAGAAGTAAAAACCCGGTATTAAGTATTCGAATTGATGATATTCGCACCTTATGTGAAAAATTAAACCAGACCAGTCAATACGGTGGCTTTCGTGTGGCTATTTTGAACCATGCAGAGCAGCTAACCCTGCAAGCGGCAAATAGTTTGTTAAAGACACTGGAGGAACCAGGGAAAAACGTCCTGATTTTATTGGTCACAGCACACACGCATCGCTTGCCTGTTACCATACGAAGTCGTTGTCAGTTACTGCGTTTTACCGTGCCGGATGAAATGCAGTCTCTGCGCTGGCTAAAGGATAATCAGTCCGGCTATAGTGAAAACCAGCTTACCGAAAAACAGCTGCAGCAATCATTAAAATTTGCCTTTGCTTCTCCGCTTTCCGCTTTAAATTACCTACAGAAAACTGAGCATCAGGAAATTCTTTCTGCAGCCATGACTGCATCTGTTTCAAATAAAAACTCTCTGGACTATGCAGCAAAGCTGACAAACTACCCTAAGGTTAAAACACTGGAGGGAATGATGATCTGGGCTTCAGATCTGGCAAAATTGCAATCATGTGGCTTTGATACGGCTATCACGAATGAACAATGTCGTATTGAATTACAGAAGTTGGCAAAAAAGGCAAATCAACAACGCTTATATCGTTTTGTTGATCAGCTAAACTTCAATTTATTGCACAGCACAATTGCAGTAAACGAACAGCTATTATGGGAAAATCTGCTATTATCGTGGGATAATTTATATTATTAACTCGGCAGCAATGTATATCGTATTCAGCTAACCATTAAATTGACAGGTTCCAGCGTTTGACAGTCAGTGGTTAGCAGATTACTTACAATAATTTTAGAGGAGGGTGTGTATGGGTACGCCAGCTACACGACCTGGGATGCTGTCACTCAGCATTAAAGACAAATCATCACTTTACGCAGCTTATATGCCCTATGTTCAAAATGGTGGTTTATTTATTCCAACCAATAGAACTTATAGTCTGGGTGACGAAGTATTTATGCTTTTAACCTTAATGGATGATAATGAACGTTTGCCTGTTGCCGGTACAATAATCTGGATGACACCAAAAGGCGCACAGGGAAACCGTGCACACGGTATAGGTGTGCAGTTTTCGCAACAAGACAAAGGCGCAACGCGCAGTAAAATAGAAACCCATCTTGCGGGTGCGCTTAAGTCAGATCGTATTACTCACACTATGTAAACTAAGATGTAACAACATAGCGTCATTAAAAAACACATTCACCATGAAGTGCAGAAGCAACCTTCGTGGTGATTTTTTTTATAAACTACTAAAATTGAAATGTACTGAGTCATTTCACTAAAACCTGGTAGCCCCTAAGATGCTTGTTGATTCACATTGTCACCTTGACTGTATTGACCTGTCCGAATTTGATAACAATTTTGATGCGCTGATTCAAAAGGCATATAATGCCGGTGTGGAGCATATGCTGTGCGTATCCATTAATCTGGATCGATATCCTGAAATGCTGGAAAAGGTTCGAGGCTTTCCGTGTATATCTGTCTCTGCTGGTATGCACCCAATGGCAGATCCAGACAAGAAGCTTTCTATTGATTATTTAACTCAGCTGGCAGTCGATGATAAAGTTGTTGCTATCGGTGAGACAGGTCTGGATTATTATTATAATGAAGGTGATCCAGAATATCAGAGGCAGCGATTTCGCGGCCATATTCAGGTAGCAAACCAGCTAAATAAACCGCTCATTGTTCATACCCGCGATGCCGGTGATGATACCCTGGCTATTTTAAGTGAAGAAAAAGCCGATTTATGTGGTGGCGTTATTCACTGTTTTACCGAAACACAGGCATTTGCAAACCAGGCGCTGGAAATGGGTTTAATGATATCATTTTCTGGCATCGTCACTTTTAGAAACGCAGATGCACTGCGCGAAATTGCAAAAACAATTCCTGATGATCGTTTATTGATTGAAACAGATTCGCCCTATTTAGCGCCAATGCCGTATCGCGGTAAACAAAACCAGCCCGCATATGTGCAGCAGGTTGCCGAAACACTGGCAAAAATAAGAAATACAAGTGTTGAACACATCGCTGAAATATCAAGAAATAATTTTTACCGTTTATTTAAGGGCATCTCTATTAATTCTGGATGTGAAGATTGAGAATCAAAATATGTCAGATTAAGGCGTAATGATTGTATAAACAAGTGCACGTGAGTGAGCTATTGCGAAGATTTACAACAAAAATATGGCATATTTTGAACTCAAGATTCATATTCACGAGTAGTGCCACACGGATGTGGCGTTCATGAACCAAAGGATGGAATTAATAGAGATGCCCTTAATCTACCAAATAACCTATCAAATTAATTGAGAATAGCAGGGAATGTATCAATTTTTATTTAGCAACGATCCTAAACAGGCATTACGGATGTTCAGACATCTTTCGGCTGTTTTAGCATTGTTAGGTTTTACTATCATTGCAGTTTATTTCTTTCAGTTTAATTTGTATTCAGTTGGTAAGGAAACATTTGTAGCCATCACGTTATTTTTCTGGTTAGGTGAGCTTTGTTTTACGGTTATTCTTCGCAGCGGTTTAAATAAAAAATATTATGACCCTAGTCTCACGGTACCACAATTATTGTGGGCTACGTCATTTTTATTAACAATAATCTACCTGTTAAATGACTGGCGTGGATTAATGCTTATAGCGTATTTTGGTATGTTAAGTTTCGGTTATTTTCAATTACGTTTTCGTGAGTTTTTATCCGTTGCGATGTTTGCTGTACTTGGCTATAGCCTGGTCATTTTGTATATTTTTATTTATGAGCCGCAACGTATAGATATAAAATTTGAGCTATTACAGTTATTGGCATTTGCCGGCACAATCACTGTAATGCTATATACAGGTTCCTCTATTAATCGCTTGAGAGTTCGAGCAAAAAAACAATATATCGAATTACAGGAAGCACTGATAATTAACAAAGAGCTGGCAATAAGCGATGAACTAACGACTTTATATAATCGTCGACATTTCATGGATATTTTAGAGCAACAAAAAGCATTAGCGGAAAGAAATAATACTGATTTTGTTATCTGTTTTTGTGATCTTGACCGCTTTAAACATATCAATGATACTTTTGGGCATCACATTGGCGATATTGTATTACAAAAATTTTCAGACATTCTTAAAAATGCTATACGTGAAGTTGATTATGCAGCACGTTTTGGTGGCGAAGAATTTGTTTGTTTGCTGGTAGATACCGATATAAAAAATGCAAAAAAAGTGACTGAGCGTATTAGAAAAAGTTTAGCGGATTATAATTTTAATGATATTGCTCCCTCGCTACATTCAACCGTGTCGATAGGATTGGCAAACTTTAAACAGTTTAATACTCTTCAAGAGACATTGATGATTGCTGATAATCGTATGTATCAGGCAAAACGGCTAGGTCGAAATAGGATTGTTGCTACGGATGAAGATGAAAAGGTGGCACAATCTATATAAGTCTGCATTTCATCTGTTAGCGTCTGTTAGACATGGAATGACCGATTTCGACACATAGCAGACATTAAAAGAACAAGATTTTTTATCCACAGATAAACGCAGATGAACACAGATAAAAGCGTTTATTGTTAGCCTCGCCGTAGGCGAGAGCTAAAAAATATCTGTGTTCATCTGCGTTTATCTGTGGA
>JAFLJY010000114.1 GCA_022712755.1 Gammaproteobacteria bacterium | reverse complement strand
TACAGGGTTGGGGAACAGATTCGCCGCGGTTATTTAAATTAGGCGGTGAAGGTTTTAGCCAGGATGCACTTGGTTTCCTGTTAAACGGTGCCAGCAGCGAAGGTGTTTTTAACCGACGTAGTTACGCTTTACGCGGTTATAAAGAGGGTTTGCCACAACTGCGTGGTCGCCGCGTACAGTTATTATCAGGAGAATGGCGGTTCCCATTGCAACGGTTTGAAAGCGGGGTAATGACACCACCCGTGGGTATCATGCAGTGGTTTGCTACGCTGTTTGCAGAAACCGGCAGCGCATATCAGAACTCACCGGAGTCTTATTACGCCAGTGTCGGTTTAGAAATAACCGCAGATATTAACCTGTTCTACAATGTGTTATTGCGTACACGGTTAGGTTATGCGCATGGTTTTGATAGTGATATAGGTGAAAACCGTTTGTATCTTAAAATTGGTAGCAGTTTCTAGCCACTTAATTCAAGGGTGATGCCTTATACCTTTTTGCTACGGTTCAACTGATTTATTTTGGTTAGAGACTGTGGTTTTGTAGGTTGGTGCTGAGGTACGAAGCCCAACGTTTATGTGCATTCTGTTGGGCTTCGTACCTCAGCACCAACCTACAAAACCAGCGTTCATTTTCGGGAATTTGTGTTAATGTTTAAGTAAGCATCATTTGGATGGCATAGTACAATGCCAGTACAATTTTAATTGCCATCATTAATAAAACAGCCTATGACCAACCAGTTAAAAACCAACGCTACCAATACTGCTTCTCCATCCTTAGGTTCGTTAACAGCGCATCCATGTGCTACTAAACAACAAGTGGTAAAACAGACCGCAGAAGCAGATATTTCCCACATATTAAATGAGTTAAATGATGCCCAGCGAAAGGCAGTCACCGCGCCGCCAGAGCATATGCTGATACTGGCGGGTGCAGGCAGTGGTAAAACCCGTGTACTGGTACACCGTATCGCCTGGCTTAATCAGGTCGAAGGCATTTCTCCCTACAATATTTTTGCCGTTACTTTTACCAATAAAGCGGCTGCAGAAATGCGTCATCGTGTTGAAAAGCTGCAAGGTCTACCCGTTTCTGGTATGTGGGTTGGCACCTTCCATGGTCTGGCGCATCGTTTATTACGCAATCACTGGCAAGAAGCAAAACTACCACAAAGTTTCCAGATTCTGGATGCCGATGACCAGTACCGTATGGTACGCCGAATACTAAAATCACTGGAGCTGGATGAAGACAAATGGCCACCAAAACAGGCGCAGGCATTTATTAATAAAAGTAAAGATGAGGGCAGGCGAGCTGCACATATAGACACTTCTCGTAATCCGGCTTACCAGCAACTGGTGAGAATCTATACTGCTTATGAAGTCGCCTGTGATCGTGCCGGTGTCATTGATTTCGCAGAACTGCTGTTGCGCACCCTGGAATTAATCCGCGACAATGACTCACTGCAGGCACATTATCAAAAACGCTTTTTACATATACTGGTGGATGAGTTTCAGGATACCAATACCATTCAGTATGCGTTGATTCAATTACTAGCCGGGCAATCTAATAAAGTATTTATAGTCGGCGATGATGACCAGGCAATATATGGCTGGCGTGGCGCTAAAGTGGAAAATATTCAACGTTTCCAGCGTGATTTTCCTACACATGAAGTTATTAAACTTGAGCAGAATTACCGTTCAACCACCACCATTCTTGCCGCTGCCAATGCACTGATTAATAACAATGCCGAGCGCATGGGTAAAAAATTGTGGAGTGGTGGTGAGGATGGTGAACCCATATTGTTTTATAACGCCTATAACGAACGTGATGAAGCACAATTCGTGCTCGACAAAATAAAACAGTTTGTCGCACTGGGTAATGCCCGTGAAGATATAGCAATATTGTATCGATCCAATGCTCAGTCACGCATGTTTGAAGAACGCTTTGTCAGTGAAGGCATTCCCTATCGCGTTTATGGTGGCTTGCGATTCTTCGAGCGAGCCGAAATTAAAAATGCACTGGCCTATTTACGGTTAATGGACAATGTCAATGATGATGCTTCTTTTGAGCGAGTTATAAATACCCCGACACGTGGCATAGGTGAGCGCAGTGTTGAAAAAATACGAGAAGTGGCCCGGCAGCTTGGTAAACCATTATGGCAGGCATCAAAACAAATTCTTCAGGACAAAGGCTTGCCTGCAAGAGCCTCAAACGCTGTGCAGAATTTTCTGCATTTAGTAGAGGATTTACAGGCGGATAGCGTAGAGTTGCCACTCTATGAGCAGGTAGCCCATGTGGTACATAATGTTGGTCTGATCGAATACTACGAAAAAGAAAAAACAGAAAAAGCACAGGCACGGGTAGAAAATATTGAAGAGTTAATTACCGCAGCACGCGGTTTTGACTTTGATCAGTCAGAACTGGACGCGCCAATGAGCGAGTTAACCGCATTTTTAACCCACGCGGCACTGGAAGCGGGAGAAGGCCAGGCGGCAGAGTGGGATGACTGTGTACAGCTAATGACCCTGCACAGTGCAAAAGGTCTGGAATTTCCACTGGTGTTTATGGTGGGCATGGAAGAAGGCCTGTTTCCCAGTCAGCGCTCACTGGAAGAAGAAGGCAAGCTCGAAGAAGAGCGCCGACTTTGTTATGTTGGTATTACCCGTGCCCGCGAACAACTGGTTCTAAGCTGCGCTGAACATCGTCGTTTATACGGACAGGACAAATACCCATCCGCTTCACGTTTTATCAGTGAAATCCCTAATCACCTGGTCAGTGAAATTAGAGGACAACATAATGTGAGTCATTCCGTGTCGTCTACACAATACAAAACACACAGCTATCAATCGACAGGTTATCAATCATCTGCATACAAGTCGCCAGGCTATAAATCAACAGGCATGTCTTCAGACATGTCCTCAGAAACGGTTAACGGCATTTATGTTGGTCAACGTGTTAACCACAAAAAATTTGGCGAAGGTATGGTGACTAATTTAGAAGGCAGTGGCAGTCACGCCAGAGTGCAGGTGAACTTTGAATACGAAGGCAGCAAATGGCTGGTGATGGCTTATGCGAATTTATCGCCAGTGTAGTTGAAAAAAATTGTTCTTCCGCAAATGCACGCTAATAAACGCTAATAAACGCTAATTAAAAACAAAATATTTATGTATTTGCGTTTATTAGCGTGCATTTGCGGAAAAGCAAGTCTGTTAATATTGCGTGTTGTTAACGTGGAAACTCCCACGCAAAGTTTATCTCGTTCCCACGCTCCTGCGTGGGAATGCATACGAAGCTTACTGCATACAGCGGTACGCATTCCTACACAAAGTATTTTATTTTTTTAATAACCAGGTATCAACATGAAACGTCGTGATTTTATTAAACAGGCAAGTGTAGGTGCAGTGGCAAGCGCAAGTATTGCCGCACCTGCTATCGTCAGTGCCAAAACAAAAATAAAATGGAAAATGGTCACCACCTGGCCTAAAAACTTTCCGGTATTGGGCACGGGTGCAAACCAGCTGGCGAAACTGATTACCGAGATGAGCGATGGCCGTATCAAGGTAAAAGTGTATGGCGCTGGCGAATTAATACCAGCATTTGAAGTGTTTGATGCGGTTTCACGTGGCACCGCACAAATCGGTCATGGCTCAGCATACTACTGGAAAGGAAAAATAGAAGAAGCACAGTTCTTTTCTACCGTGCCGTTTGGTATGAATGCACAGGAAATGAACGCCTGGTTGTATTATGGCGGTGGCATGGAGTTATGGCGAGAAAGCTATGAACCCTTTGGCATTGTGCCAGCAGCGGCGGGTAATACTACGGTGCAGATGGCTGGCTGGTTTAACAAAGAAATAAACAGCACCAATGATTTAAAAGGACTAAAAATGCGCATTCCGGGTCTGGGCGGCGAAGTGTTAAAACGCGCAGGCGGTGTTCCGGTAAACTTGCCCGGTGGCGAACTGTTTACCTCGTTAAAATCCGGGGTGATTGATGCCACTGAATGGGTAGGTCCGTATAATGATCTGGCTTTTGGTTTGCATAAAGCGGCAAAATATTATTATTATCCCGGCTGGCATGAACCCGGCACCACGCTGGAAGCCATCATTAATAAAAAAGCGCTGGATGCCTTGCCTAAAGATTTAAAAATTATTGTCGATAATGCCTGTAAGGTGGTTAACCAGAATATGTCTCTGGAATTCACTGCCAAAAATAATGCCGCACTGGATACATTAGTGAATAAACATAAAGTGGATGTTCGAAAATTGCCGGATGATGTTTTAATAAAACTGAAAGAATTATCACATGATGTGGTGACTGAATTAGCAGCAAAAAACAAAGCCGCACAAAAGATTTATGACTCTTACAACAAATTTTACCAGCAGGTATCGGCGTGGCATGAAATATCTGAAAATATTTATTTTAATATAAGGTAGTGTGTATAAACCTGTATTTTTTTGACAGACAATGTCGGCTATGGAATGACCGGTTTCGACACTAAGGAGACATTTAAAAACTTTTTATTTTTCCGCAAATGCACGCGAATAAACGCAAATAAAAATCTTTTAAATTTTTATACCGTAGCCCGTAGGTTGGGGTGAGGTACGAACCCCAACGGGTTGTGTGTGGTTATTTGTTGGGGTTCGTACCTCACCCCAACCTACATGAAAAAGGTTTTATTTGCGTTTATTCGCGTGCATTTGCGGAAAAA
>JAFLJY010000113.1 GCA_022712755.1 Gammaproteobacteria bacterium | reverse complement strand
TTGGCGCTGAGGTACGAAGCCCAACAATGATGCCGGAATCAGCTGGCCTGTTGGGCTTCGTACCTCGGCGCCAACCTACATTACAAGACACACTCATGCCAGGCTGGTTAGTAAAAAAATAACCTGAAACACCTTAAGTAAGTGCCATTCAGGTCAGAGTGTAATTCTTTCTAATATATTAATACACGACATACATTGCGCCTTCTTCACCAATCAATGGTCGGCCAGGTTACCCCAGCCTTGTTTGCCTATTGGTTACCTCTTCAATTTATCTTTGAGGGGTTTTCTCCTGACTGGTCGTTTACTAACTGCATGAATGGATGACTATATAAACCACTCCGTCTTCTTTTCCTATTTTAATGATCTAAGTCAATTAAAAATACAGAAAACTGGGTGTTTACACTCATGTTTAAAAATCACTTTCCCGTTATTATTACAAACTATCGATAGTTTGATTATTGCAAGATCAGGCAGAGAGAACTAAGTCGAACCTGAAGGGTTCCTGGGCGAGAGATAAGCAAACTGTATCGAGAACTGCTAAAGAAATATTAGATAAATATTTATAAATTTGGATTTTTAATGGAGCAGCATAAATGAATAAAACAAGTAAGTTAAATTTGCTATACGCATCTTCATTAATGGTTATGAGCACACAGGCATCTGCGCTTAGTATGATCGATTACATGGTGATTACTGAATTGGCTCCCAGTGAAGGCAATGCATTTATCATGTCGAACTCGGAAATTGGTGCTATTGGGGTAAACGGCAGTACATCATCACCGGGTTCCCTTCCGACCCTGCCGGGTGGGACTGAACGGTCAGTAAGTTCTGGTATTACGCTTGATGGCGATGTTGCCGTTACCAATAACGGCAATGTTACGTTTAGCAACTCAGATGTTCATGCGGTGAATACGGGTGCAGCAAATCCTGGAAGCCAGGGTATAGACTGTAGTCGTTCCTTTAATAGCTGTACGGACAATGGCAGTCAGATCTCGTCCAACAATCGTTTTAACCAATCAAGTCCAGCGGCAACTTTTTCTAACCTCGCAAATAACAACGGGATTCAAGGCGGCATCAACCTTTCGGATATTACTGACCAAATAGCTACATTTTATTCTGCTATTAATGGCTTTACTTCAACAGGTGGTATCGACCTTACCGGTAGTGGTGGTCAAATTACGTCAGATACGGTTTTTGATTTTAGTGGTGACGGGTTTAGCGGCTTAAATATCATCGATATTGATACGGATAGTAACGACTTTTATATCGAAGGCTCTAATCTAACCATTAAAGGCGATGCTGACGATACGGTTATATTCCGATTTGCTGAAGGAACAGTAATGAATGTTTCCGAAAGTAACCTGCTACTTGATGGCGATATTGGTGACAACAATGTGCTTTGGTATCTTGATTCTGACGAAGGTGAGGAAAGCTTTAATTTCAATAACGTTACTTTCTATGGCATGTCATTATGGGATATCGACCCGAATGATGTAAAGAACGTCGCTTCATTTAACAGCGTACAATTTTGCGGCCAGATTGTTACAGACCAGGTTAATTTTCAAAATGTGAGTGGATCACAGTGTGCACTTGATGTTTCTGCCGTACCAGTACCTGCTGCAGTATGGTTATTCGGCAGTGGTCTTATTGGTTTAGTCGGAATAGCCAGACGTAAAAAATCATAAAGCTAATTTGTTATGATAGTTATAGGGCAGCTTAATTGCTGCTTTTTTTTTGTGCGCCAGCACGGGCGCTGTCAACGGGCAGTCGAAATCGACCCCGGAAGTCACTAAGAGAGTGAAAGTGCCAACCCCATAATTTATTCAGAAAATTTGTTTTGAATGCTGAAAGATTACATAATTGTAATCCGATGTTTGATATGCTCTTGTTTTTTTGAATTAGGATAATAGAGAGTAATTGAAGGGATATAAAATGAAAATTATACTGGCAGATGACCATCAACTATTTCGGGAGGGACTGCGTACACTGCTGGAACTTGATCCTGAATATCAAATCGTTTCTGAAGTAGATAACACCGATGCGTTGCTAGCGGATGTTACCAGGTTTCAACCAGATCTTATCTTTCAAGATTACCGTATGCCTACTGGTGGTACGATATCAACAATAAATAAAATAAAAAAACAATTTCCTGAAATAAAATTAATAATTTTAACGGGTATGCAATCAACCCGTTTATTTAAACAGCTACTAAGTTCTAAAGCAGATGGTATCTTGTTAAAGGAAGTATCCGCTGAGTTTTTACTACAGGCAATCAAAGACGTACATAATGGAAAAAGAGTCTTATCGCCATCAGTGGAAGAATGTTTGGCTTATGAAAAGCCAACGTTAACCTCCAGAGAATTTCAGGTTCTTGAGTTGATTCTCGAAGGCTTAAGCAATGAAAAAATTGCCAGTAAACTCAGTCTATCATCTAAAACTATCGAAAATCACCGTTATAATTTAATGCACAAACTTGGTGTAGGCAATGTTATAGAACTTTTAAAATATGTTCAGGAAAATGATTTCTTAAATTAACAATGCTTTTTTCATTCTTCATTAGATTTTTTTTGCCCTCAGAGTAATTTATTATGTTTATTCGTTCTCTAATGCAAGATATGGAGGTGGATCCATTCGAAGAGAAACGGCTTGATTTAATGTTTAATCAATTAAAAATCACCGGTTTCTTTGTTTTTATTGCTGCGGGTGTGATTGTTTCTCTTTTGTCTGATGCTACTTACTTTGATAGTGTTTTAATCTGGTTCTTTATCATTATTTTAAGCACTCTTTTCAGGCAATTAGTTGTTGTTAAAAGAATTAATAACTTACGCTTAAAAGGGGAAAGGCGATATAA
This sequence comes from Gammaproteobacteria bacterium, assembly GCA_022712755.1. Lineage (GTDB taxonomy): Bacteria > Pseudomonadota > Gammaproteobacteria > SZUA-229 > SZUA-229. Next base: position 2,217 of record JAFLJY010000113.1, on the reverse strand, counting down.
CTTTTATCATGCTGTAATAGTCGTTTTTCTTTTCTTTAGTGGCGTGTTGTGGGCTATCTGCGCCTATTTTTTTATGCCTGAAACAACGAATGTAGAAATATTTATCACTTTCTCTATTTGTATTGCTGTTATCGCCGGCGGGGCTCCCAGCTTTGCGCCAGGCTTTGCTGTCTCATTGGTGGGCAGTTTGTTTTTTTTGTTGCCTGTAGCCATCGGCTTATCATTAAAGTTTTATGACTTACAGCTTTACACTCTTTGTTTTGTTTCAATATTTTTTGAATTATATCTGGTTGTTAATACTGTAAGATTAAATAGGGTATTGGTCTACAGTATAAGAGCTGAAATTGAAAATGAAAGACTGGTTACCAGTGTAACGGTGGAAAAAGAAATTGCTCAACAGGCCAATATTGAAAAGTCTCAATTTTTGGCGGCTGCCAGTCATGATTTAAGGCAACCGCTAAACTCGATGGGGTTATTTTTATATGCCTTAAGAGAAAGGATCAAAAACTTTGATGACAGGAAAATCATCACAATACTCGGCCAAATTGAAGATTCATTTCTGGCTTTGAGAAAGATGTTTGACGCCTTATTGGAGATATCCCACCTTGATGCCGGGACAGTCAATACTAGCAATAAAAATTTCAAAATAAGTTTTATTTTACAGCCCTTGATCGATGATATGAGTGAGTTGGCCAATGAAAAAAAACTTGAGTTATCATACCAGTCATCGGAATGCCACCTGTATACAGATCCAGTTTTATTATCGCGCATTTTGCGTAATCTTATTGCTAATGCGGTTAAATATACACACGAAGGGAGAATCGATGTTATCGAAATCAAAGAAGGTAACGATGTAACGATTAAAGTGATCGATACAGGTATTGGTATACCCCTGAATGAGTTTGAAAATATATTCAATGAATATCACCAATTGGGCAATAAAGCACGTGATCGTCGCCAGGGTATTGGTCTGGGTTTATCATTGGTTAAAAAAATGTGTGCCGTTATAGGTGCTGAAATAAGCGTTGAATCAACGCTAAATAAAGGCTCGGTATTTACGCTACGTTTACCCACTGTAGATAAAGTAGATACTGAAGCAATAAATCCTGAATATAATAACAGGTCAATAAAAGGGGTTCATGTTTTAGTCATAGATGATGAACCAGGGGTATTGAAAGGAATGACTTTATTGTTAAGCGACATGCAATGCCTGGTAGAAGCGGCAGAAACCTATCAACAGGCGATGGCAAGCATAGCCAGAAAAGTGCCCGACATTATTCTAAGTGACTACAGGTTGCAGGAAGATATAACTGGAACTGAGGTAGTGAGGAGATTGAGAAAAGCGTTAAACCGGGATGTTCCAGCGATAATAATAACAGGCGACACCGACACTTCAGTGCTGAAAAATATTCAAAAAGAAGGTTTTCTGATGTTGTCAAAACCGATTGATCCACAAGAACTGCAGTACAAAATTGGGCTTTTGACTAACAGTTAATATTGTTCGGGAAGATGCGTCTGTCTTTACCTCCTGTTTCAAAACGATAACACCAGCTTGCTAAAATACTCATGGGCATTATTGATATGGCAGACATCGAAGTTTCACTCACTAACAGTAGCTCCGGCTCTCTTATAAATCTGCTTCTTGATGTAGGTGATGATGGTAAAAATACATTTGAAACAGCAATGGGTGATGCTGGCACTTATCATCAGACAATATTGCTGCAAGCATCTGAGCCTGGTCTTGCATATGGTAACTTTACTTTTGATGCAATCCCTGTATCTGCAGTACCTGTTCCGGCAGCGGTCTGGTTGTTCGGTTCTGGAATAGTTGCTTTGCTGGGCTTTTCTCGCAAGAACAAAAGTAGATTTGCTGCCTAATTTTACTTAAGCCTGTGCGGTAAAAAAAACAAGGACATCCATTAATTAAAAAAGCTATAAACATAAATTCAAGGTTTAAGAGGGGACCAGAATGGCACTTACTTAAGGTGTTTCAGGTTGTTTTTTTACTAGCCGCCCTGGTATGAGTGTGTTTTGTAATGTAGGTTGGCGCTGAGGCACGAAGCCCAACAGGCCTGCTGATTCTGGCTCCATTGTTGGGCTTCGTGCCTCAGCGCCAACCTACGAAGAACCTGCTTTTGCAATTATCCTTTGCTTAAGTAAGTGCCATTCGGGACAGACCACGGTTTTTATTTCCACTTAAAATGTAAAGCGGTGGTC
>JAFLJY010000112.1 GCA_022712755.1 Gammaproteobacteria bacterium | reverse complement strand
ATTCTATGTGTTTTCGTCTGGGTTTACAGAGGCGAAATAATACGATTCTCTTGCAATAATCAGGTTAATACCCATGGTTAAATATTTACACCAGAGGATTTTAATTGTCGATGATATCGTGTTCAACATTGATCTGCTTGTTGAAACACTGAAGAACCACTACGATTTGAGTGCCGCAACCAGCGGCAGGGATGCTTTGAAAATAATTTCAAAAGAAAAACCTGATCTAATTCTTTTGGATATTATGATGCCTGAAATGGATGGTTATGAAGTCTGCCGTTTTTTAAAGTCAGATCCGGTTACTGCAGATATCCCCGTCATTTTTGTTACCGCCATAACCGATACCAGGGATGAGGAAAAGGGTCTGGCTACCGGGGCTGTAGATTACATTATCAAGCCTGTGCACCCACCCATTGTAAAAGCCAGAATCAAGACCCATCTGGCGCTGGCGCATCAGCAACACACCGCCAATGAGATGGTAAGGCAGCGCACAATGGAGCTACAGAAAAGTCAGCATGCCGCCGTATTTATGCTGGGAGAGGCAGGTCACTACAATGACACCGATACAGGTGTGCATATATGGCGCATGGCAGCATACGCTGCTGTACTCGCACGCGCCGCTGGCTGGTCGATTAAACAGGCGGCATTACTTGAATTAGCGGCACCCATGCATGATATGGGAAAAATCGGTATTTCAGATGCCATCTTGAAAGCACCTCGAAAGCTAACTGCCATAGAAATGAAATCCATGCAAAACCATACCGTGATAGGGCACCAGATTTTATCCAAAAGTAACACGCCCTTATTTAGAATGGCCGCAGAAGTCGCTTTGTATCACCATGAAAAATGGAACGGCAACGGCTATCCTAATCGCCTTAAAGGTACGGACATCCCGCAGTCTGCACGAATTGTTGCTGTTTCAGATGTATTTGATGCCTTAACAATGAAAAGACCCTATAAAGAAGCATGGCCAATAGAAAAAGTTTTTGCCACACTAGAACAGGATGCGGGTACGCATTTTGATCCGCAACTTATTAAATTATTCTTTCAAATTAAAGATGAAATTTTGGCCATCAAAGAAGCATGGGATCAAAAAGAAAATAGAGATTCACTTTTGAATATTGAGACCAGGAGTATAGCAATGTAATATCTCAACCTGCCTCAAAGCATTGAACCTTAAAAAAGCAGTTAACTGCACATTTATAGCGCAACCTCTTGATGCACCTGGCAAATTTAAAAAATGACTCATCACCAATAAGGTGACCTCGCATTTTTTAATTTCACCATGCACGTCAATAGCTTACACTCTAAACTCACTTTCAACTGCTTTTTTAAGGTTGAACCATTTACCGAGCAAGTTCGTTTCAATATTAATCAAAGGGTGAAATGGGTTGAGGGTGATTAAATTTTAAGCAATTATAAGTATCTGTTTATAAATAAAATCACGTTGTCAGCTCCCTCTGCCAGGTGTCTGCTTATGTCCAAAATTTTTCTGCCAGCACTTTCAGGTATAGAGCCGATTTTTATTTTTTTGAACCCTCTAAACAATATCTAATTGTAAAATCTGGTCTGTAGCCATTTTTATAATCTGTTAAATCGGGTTTAATCTACTACAGATTAAACAGAGATGTTTTTAAAAACCAATATCGTCAGTAGTGTGGCGGAGGCGTTTCTTCACCCTCGTGTGCCACAGGCGAAGATTGCGATGCTTTTATTTTCTTTTCAAGAATAGATACCTGTAATTGCAGAGTATCAATTTCACTATGCTGTTTAATAATACTCTGGTTTAACACCTCAATCGTATCTTCAAGGTGTGTTAAACGTATTTCCAGTTCGGTGACTCGATTTTCCATTGTTATACCTTGTTTGTGTTCTCGTTGATTTTACAGACACAGGTCAACTTTGTTGCGCCTGCAACAGCAACCGGCATGGCGAAAAAATTAACCCCGGGAATGCTGGTTAATAGAAAAACAGCGGTGCCTAATCCGAGTGAGCGCATTCGATTTTTTCGACTATAGGTTTTTACTTCATCAAAAAAATGCCCGCGATTCGCTAATGGGTAGTCGTTGTATTGCAGTGCAAAGAACCAGGCGGCAAACAAAATCCAGAGAAAGGGGGCGACAAGGTTGATCACCGGAATGATAGTAATGATGAGTAAAGGGATAACCCATTTGATGGCATACAGAATTTTTTGAATTTCTGATTTAACTGTTCGCCCTGTCAATTTAATAAAGTCATCCGTATTAATGTCTTCAGGTTTTTTACCGGTAAGCATAGCTTCAATTCTTGCAGATAACAAACTGTTAAAAGGTGCGGCTATAAGATTGGCGATAACCGTGAAGCTGTAGAATACAATCAAAAGCATGGCGATGGCAAACAAAGGCCAGATTAACCATTCCAGCCAGCTTAACCAGCCAGGTAATAGTTTTTCTATCCAGATAGTCAGTTGATCCAATAATAATTTTATCGCCAGTGAAAACAGCCCGAGATTGATAATGAAGGGAATCAGTACAAAACGTTTGATGCCGGGTTTAAATATCAAGCCGAAGCCGCTGAAGCAATCGGTAAAGCCTTTTATAAATGAAAACATAATTGAAAAGCAATGGTTAATGGTTAATAGGGTTGCTTCTTGCTTTTAATTAATCATTAACCACTAACAATTAACCATTGCTTTGTCATATCCTTGTTTTGCCAGCAAGGCACTACCATAACAAGCCTCAGTATGAACGGCATCTATGATTTCGATGCCTGTTGCCAGTTCACGTATTTGTTTCCACGCTTGATTTTTACTGCCGCCACCGGCGGTAAATATTCTTTTTGCTGTGGAAGCGCCGAGCGCATTCAATTTTTTATATCCTTCTGCTTCAATATTGGCAATGCCTTCGAGTAAGGCTTGAAAAAAATTGATGTCTGATAATGGACGTGGGCTGGTATTATTTTGTTTATTACTGTTATTAACAGGGAAGCGTTCACCGGTGCCGGGTAGCGGATAATAATTTAATCCGGTTACCTGTTCAGGTTTTAGATGTGGTGTCATCTTGTCGAGTTGCGCCTGGCTGAAGTGCTGCAATAAAACACTGCCGCCAGAGTTGGATGCACCACCAACTAGCCAGTGATTGTTCAGGTGATGGCTGTAAATTCCGTATTTTGGGCTAAATAAAGGCTTGTCTGAAAAAAGTTTAATGACCAATGTGCTGCCAAGTGAAGTAACAGCATCGCCCAGTTGGCTTGCACCTGTTGCTAAAACCGCTGCATTGCTATCAGTCGTACCAGCAATTATCGTGCATTCTTCAGCCAGATTATATTTTTTTATTAAATCGGTTGATACCATTCCTGTTTTAGTACCGGGTGCGACTACTACGGGTAGTAATGCTGCTGGCACAACGGCATTCTCATTATTGTTTTGTAACCGATTATTTTGCAACCAGCTGGGCCATGACTGATTGATGCTGTCGTAGCCCAGCTTCAGACAATTGTTTTCGTCACTAATGCCGTATTTTCCAGTCAGTGATGCCGCCAGCCAGTCTGCCTGAAAACAGAATATTTCTGTTTGCGGGTATTTTTGCAAAAGATTAAGGGCTTTGGCCAGTGATGAGCTGGCACCGTGTACGGCACTGTCAGCAGGTGCAAAACGTCTGACTGTTTCTGCCTGTTTTTGACTTTGCTGGTCGTTATACATTAATGCCGGTGACAGTGGTGTGCCGTCTTTTTTGCAGGCAATCAGTGTGCCTGAGGTGCCGTCAATTGAAATGGCGACAATACGATGATGTTTGTTTAGGTTGTGTAGCTTCGATGTGGTTTCAATGAGTAGTTTATCAAGTAGTTGTAACCAGACATTCGGGTCTTGTTCATTAATATGTTGTTCTTTTTTATCTGCAGCGAGATGACCGGTTTTAAAAGCAATGTGATGGCTGATGAGTTCGTTTTCACCTTCATCAATACAGCTTGCTCGAATACCTGAAGTACCGATATCTATACCGAGAAAGACTGTCGAAACCATTTGTAATAGACCGGTTAAGGAAGGATAACAACGGCAGGAGCGGCCCAGTTTGTTTCTTTATGCTCAGCCACTACAGTGGTGTAAACGCCGCCGCGAACATTAAATTCTGCGGTCAGGCGCATAAACCGTGGCTGGCATGCGTTGACCAGGTCAGACAGGATTTCATTGGTGACGGCTTCATGGAAAGCGCCTTCATCGCGAAATGACCAGATGTACATTTTTAGCGATTTTAGTTCGATGCAGCTATTTTCCGGCACGTATTCCAGGTTCAGTGTGGCAAAGTCAGGTTGTCCGGTTTTAGGGCACAAACAGGTGAATTCCGGCAGGCGAATACGAATCGTATAATCACGCTCCGGTGTTGGGTTGTCAAAGGTTTCCAGCTTTTTTGAAGGTTTGCTTGTCATGAGTTGGCTCGATCTAAATAAAGGCGGCATTATACAGACCAAGCCAATCAATTACACACTATTATTAGTTAATATTGATTACCGATATGTTACGAGGCTAATGAATTCAGTGGCTTATGCTTATTAAGCAAGCGGCAGTTAAAGGCTGAAACAATTCCCTGAAAAAGAGTCTTAAATCATACTCAAAATGGCCAGCCAGTCATGTAAACTACGACATTTAGCTGACCTTATTTATCCACCAACCCAAACAAGTAAAAAAGATGCGTTTAAGCAAGATCAAACTCGCTGGTTTTAAGTCCTTCGTTGATTCAACCACCATTAATTTCCCCGGTAATCTAACCGGCATTGTCGGTCCTAATGGCTGCGGAAAATCCAATACCATTGATGCGGTGCGTTGGGTAATGGGCGAGTCTTCAGCAAAACATCTTCGTGGCGCTTCGATGGATGATGTTATTTTTAACGGTTCATCCTCAAGAAAGCCGATAGACATGGCTGCAGTAGAACTTATATTTGATAACAGCGAAGGCAAGTTAGGC
>JAFLJY010000111.1 GCA_022712755.1 Gammaproteobacteria bacterium | reverse complement strand
CAGGCGACACAACTAATATTGTATTTTCGGGAAAATGCAGGCATGGCTTCACTTTTTGCGGGGATCACCAAAGCAAAAAGAATCAGCAAAAAGAAAAAGACAAATAAAATAACCGGATAGTTTTTACTGACCTCAGGGGGTTGAGCATTCATAGGCTTTATCCTGGTGTGATGAGTAAATTAATTATACAAATATCTCTTCTGTACTCTTTTTCTATTTTTCAGGTAGACCAACAGATTACTGAGGCACATGGAAAGGATACCCTGTATTCAAGATTGTCTGTAGCATGGACGCTACAGTCAAGCCTACATGGACGTATTTACGGCGCATCTTGAATACAGGGTATCCTTTCCATGTGTCTTGTTAATAAGTGATAGCGTTGCTGGCTTTAGCGTTGACATAACAACAAAAAACGCCGGAAACAGAAAAGCTTTATTCCTGCCTGCTACATCATTATTGTTTTTTCATTTTTCGCGTCTTTTGCCTTATTTGCAGATAAGTTTTTAGTTTTTTAAAGGGCGCTAATGGTCGCAGCTACTACTACGTTGTATAAACTCGAAGGTCTGTAGCTAGCACCTCACAGATCATCGTGTACGATAACTATAATGGCATGCTACACAAGATGCTGTCACTTTCTGTAATGCATTATATGCGCCTGTTAAGTCTCCTTTTTTAGCAACCTGGGAAAACTCTGTCGCTGCATCATGCATGCCCCATCCGATGTTTCGCATTTCAAGCGGCATATACCTGCCCGGCCCCATGCCTGTACCTCTGTGTTTCCCCATTGTGCTCCTGCCCATTTTGGTTTCTGCAACGTCAGCAGCAGCATCAAGGTTATTTGATGCTAGTAGACTAATGATTTCATTCAAAGCCGAAAGATGATTTAGCATGTCCTCGCGCATGAACTGGCGCGTCTGCTCAGGCATCGAGACCAGCTGGCGAAGATCCTCGCCAGTAGAATTATTTGCGTTAGGTGAGTTGCTATCTGATTCCTCACCGCTTGCTGAGTTAACGGCAAATAAAAGTATTGTTGTTGCAAATAATGGGGTTATTCGAAACACGGTAATATCCTCAGTCATAGACTAGTTGATTTCAGCTTATTACATCAGACAGGAAATAATGTTGATTTGCATCAAGATTTAATATGTCAGGAGCCCCTGTCGGATCTGGTGATCGTAGCGAAAGCGATTATGTCCATCCTTTAGTTCGTGAACAGCTCATCAAAACAACTGCTCAGGTATGGCGTTAGCATCACCACCACTCACTGGTGCCTCTACAGGCGCAGCATTACCCAGGTCAGGCGCTGGTGCATTTTCTTTTCTAAATATTTCAAAAACCGTATTGGTATCTGCATCGGTCGCGGCCAGACCGGTTTCTGCATTAATCTTCATCGTCACCAGACCATCCGGGCGAACTAGTTGCCTTTCCGGTTTTCCAGCCAGTGCTACTTTCATATAATCTATCCATATCGGCAAAGCTGCACGTGCTGCCGTTTCTTTATTACCCAGCGACTTGTGCTGATCAAAACCCATCCAGGTAGTTGTCACCAGATCAGGGTTATAACCATTAAACCAGGCATCATGCTGATCATTGGTGGTGCCGGTTTTACCAGCTAAATCTTTTCTACCCAGGGCCAGCGCACGGCGAGCTGTGCCTCGCAGCACCACATCCTGCAATATCGAGTTCATCTGAAAAGCCAGTCGGGGTTCCAGGGTGCGCTCTGCCTGTTTAGGCAATTTTACCAATACCTCACTGTCCACTATTTCAGTTGACCACTGTTGCTGTGAATCCCGCAGTTGCAAATATTGCCGCTCTGCTCGTTTTTGTTCTTCCCGTGTTTGCTCTTTTATAACACATGAAGTACAGGCAACCACCGGATCAGCTTCATACAGCGTGCTACCATCAGCATCTTCAATACGCTGAATTAAATAAGGCTCGGTTAAATAACCACCGTTGGCAAACACGGAATAGATGCGCGACATTTGCAACGGACTTAATTCTGTACTGCCTAATGCTAACGATAAGTCATAACGTAGCTCACTTTTATTTAAGCCAAAATTCTGTGCGTATTGCGTTGCGTGCTTTAGACCAATAGAACGCAGCACACGTATGGAAACCAAATTTCGAGATTTATACAATGCCTTGCGAAGCCGGGTCGGACCAAAGGTTTTACCGCTGTAATTTTCCGGACGCCATGTGCCTTCCAGGGCACTATCTTTAAACACCACAGGAGCATCATTAATCAAACTCGCGGGGGTATATTTTTTATCTAAAGCTGCCGCATAAACAACCGGTTTAAAGCCGGAGCCAGCCTGTCTTTTCGCCTGCACTACTCTATTAAATTTACTGTGTTCAAAATTAAATCCACCGATTAATGCCTGTATTGCACCCGTATTAGGCTTCACCGAAACCAGTGCCGCCTGAGGCTGCGGAATTTGCGCCAGACTCCAACCAGACACAGGATCTTGAGCTAACCAAACCACATCACCCGGCTTAATAACATCTGACACCTTTTGCAGCTCTTTGCCCATACGATTCACACTAACGTATTCACGCGCCCACTTTATGCCGCTCCAGGGAACTCGAATCTGGCTACCGTCTTTTAATAAAGCTGTGGCTGAACGCTGATCTTGCGAAGCATCGCTTGCATCCACCTGTTTATCTTTAGCCACGACATCAGAAGTCTCATCATTGACTGACAATATCAGTGCGGGTACAAAACGACCGTAATTATTATCATCCTTTAAAATTGATAGCAGGTCTGATTTGCCAACAAGTTTACCAGCAACCTCACTGGCATCTTCAGCATCTTCATCCGCGCCAGGATTATTGCCCGAATTTAATTCCACATGTCGAATTACACCGCGATAGCCATGCCGGCGATCATAGGCCACAAGCCCATTCCAGACACTGTCATTTGCGGCCCGCTGCAAACGCTTGTTTATTGTAGTGTAAACTTTTAAACCACGCACATAGGCTTCATCACCAAACAGTTTAACAATTTCAGTACGCGCCATCTCGTTTACGTAAGGTGCATAAACCCCCAACGCACTACGATGTCGTTTTGCGGTCACTGCTGCGTTTTTATTTTCTTCAAATTTCTCTGTATTTATAAAACCCAACTTAAACATGCGTGATAACACATAGTTACGGCGAATAGTGGCACGCTCCGGGTTTACAATAGGGTTATAGGTAGAAGGTGCTTTGGGCAATCCGGCTATCATTGCAGTCTGCGCCAGTGACAATTCGTCCAGATCAGCACCGTAATAAATCTGGGCAGCCGCAGCCACACCATAGGAACGATTACCCAGGTAAATTTTATTTAGATATAACTCCAGGATTTTTTCTTTATCCAGCTCACGCTCGATTTTCAAAGCCAGCAGAATTTCATTTAATTTACGTAAATAGGTTTTTTCGCTAGTTAAATAAAAATTACGTGCCAGTTGCATGGTGATAGTACTGCCTCCCTGCCCACGCTCACCGGTTTTAACCAGATTAATAACAGCTCGTAATATCCCCTGGTAATCAACGCCCGGGTGCTCAAAAAAACGGTTATCTTCAGCCGATAGGAAGGCTTTTTTCATCAAGTCAGGGACTTCTTCAAGCTTTTTGGGGGTTCGCCGTTTTTCGCCAAATTCCCCCATTAATGCACCATCACTGCTATATATACGAAGTGGAACCTGAAGCTGCACATTGCTCAGCCCCTCGATTGAGGGTAATTTTGGATTAAGGTAAAAATAACCACCGACAACCACCGCTGCAGCGATCGTCATCATCACAAATGTAGTGATAATAAGTAACTTAAAAAGATTTAAAAAACGCACTGATGCATTACCTGCGACAATAGAATGATTAAGGCGGCAAAGTATAAAGGTTTAGCAGCAGTATTACGATATTGTTCTAAATGCTCTAGCATTTTTATATACTTACCGCTAATATTTAATGCAAAATATTAAAATGTATCCTATAAACACCTTCAAAGCATACAACACAGGAGTGCAGAGTGAGTCTGCTAAAACGCAAAAAACCAGCCATATTGGGTCTAGATATTAGTTCGACATCAGTAAAATTACTCGAACTAGCTAAAGATGGTGACAGATACCGCGTCCAAAGCCTTGCGGTAGAAGCGCTACCAGATAATGCTGTGGTTGATAAAAACATACAGGATGTTGAAGCGGTGGGTGAAACCATTCAGAGAGCGGTCAAACGCTCAGGCACCAAAGCCAAAAATGCAGCCGTTGCTGTTGCCGGCTCTGCGGTTATTACCAAAATCATTACTATGCCCACCGGCTTAAGCGATGACGAACTGGAAACTCAAATTGAAATGGAAGCCGATCAATATATTCCTTATCCATTAGAAGAAATTAATCTCGACTTTGAAGTCATTGGTGAAACAAAAAATAACCCGGACACTGTGGATGTGTTACTTGCCGCCTCACGAAGTGAAAATATAGAATTACGCTCTGCTGCGCTGTCATTGGGTGGCTTAAACCCTAAGATTGTTGATGTCGAAGCCTACACAATTGAAAACTCTGCTAAATTAATCAATTATCAGATGGAAGGAAGCAGTGAAGGCAAAGTCATTGCGCTGATTGATATCGGCGCTACCATGACCAGTCTTAATGTAGTTGAAAATAACCACCTCATCTATACACGCGAACAAAGTTTTGGTGGCAAACAACTAACCGAAGAAATCATGCGCCGCTACGGTCTGGCCTATGATGAAGCCGGTCGCCTTAAAAAAGAAGGCGGCTTGCCGGATAATTATATACCGGAAGTACTGGAGCCCTTCAAAGAAACCATAGCCCAACAGGTGAGTCGCTTTCTGCAGTTTTTTTACACCTCTGGACAACACAATGCCGTTGATTTAATCGTGCTTGCGGGTGGCTGCGCTTGCATTCCAGGTATTGACGAGCTAGTTGAATCACAGCTTGATACAGACACCGTCGTCGCCAACCCCTTTGCACAAATGTCACTGGCTGCAAAAGTTAATCCACAGGCCCTAAGCAATGATGCCCCCTCACTAATGATTGCCTGCGGTCTCGCCATGAGGAGTTTTGACTAATGGCTCACATTAATTTATTGCCCTGGCGTGAAGAGCAACGACAGGAGCAAACCCGTCAGTTTGCAACCATTACCGTATTATCACTGCTGTTAACAGCAGCGCTGGTTTTTATGGTACATGTAACATTCGACAACCAGATTACTCATCAAAAACAGCGTAACACCATGTTGCAAAATGAAATAAACACGCTGGATGCATCATTAAAACAAATTGCAACGCTGGAAGAAACCAAGGATCAACTACTGTCACGTATGGATATTATTCAGTCGCTACAGCAACAACGCCCGCAAATCGTGCGTTTATTTGATGATTTTGTGCGCACCGTACCCGAAGGCATATACCTGAGTACCATTGAACAGAAAGGCGAACAACTAACCATCAAGGGTGTAGCAGAGTCAAATGGCCGTGTTTCAGCTTATATGAGAAATATTGATGCCTCTGACTGGATGGCAACACCAAAACTAAAAGTGATACAAACCAGAAAAGGTACCCTCAGAAGCAGTGATTTCACGATATTAACATCACAGACATCTCCCGATGCAAAACGTGAAAACAGAATAGCAGGAGATGAAAGCTAATGAATCTCTCCGAAATCAGACTGGAAGAACTGGATATTGATGACCTTAAAAAAATCGGCAGCGCACCATTAGTTGTAAAAATCGCCATCATTGCTGTTTTATGTATTGCTCTTGCTGTTGCCGGTTATTTCCTGGATACCACCAAACAAAAAGTTGAACTTGAAAAAAATATCGCTGAAGAACAACAGTTACGCCAGATTTTTGCTGGCAAGCAAGCCAAAGCAGCAAACCTGGAAGCCTACAAACAACAGCTTGATGAAATGCGAACTTCATTTGGCACCTTATTAAGACAGTTACCCAATAAAACTGAAATCGAAACACTGCTAACGGACATCTCTCAAACCGGCATATCTTCCGGACTGGAAATAGACTATTTTAAACCGGAAGGTTTGCGGCCAAAAGAATTCTATTCAGAATACCCCATTAAACTCAAAGTGACGGGGCGTTACCATGAATTTGCAGAATTTATTAGTGGTGTTGCTGCGCTGCCACGCATCGTTACCGTACAGGACATTTTGATTAAACCGGCAGATCCGAAAGGTGGCGTAAAATTAAGCATGGAATTAACCGCTATAACCTACCAATACCTTGATGAATCTGCACAGGAGGTCGAATAATGGCCTGCCTGAGACCAGTCTTAAAAACCACGCTAAAACCAGTAATGTCCAGAATAGTCATTAGCCTCAGTTTATTAACCCTGAGCGCATGTAACGAGGACGTGTCAGATCTGCAAACTTTTATCGCACAAACAAAATCTGCGCATGTTGGCAGTGTTAAAGCACTGCCGCAATTTAAACCTTATGAAAGCTTCAGCTATTCTGCCGCTGAGCTGCGTGACCCGTTTGTGGCAACTGTTGATTTAGAAACTGACGAAACCACAAAAACCAGTTTACTTAATCCGGATTCAACCCGCCCAAGGCAACCACTGGAAATTTTTCCTTTAGATACACTCGGCATGGTAGGTACACTTGAGCAGGGTACGCAATTATGGGGGTTAATTAAAGACGCGCAAAATATTGTGCACCGTGTGCAGGTAGGCAATTACATGGGACAAAATGAAGGTCGAATAATAGAGATCAGCGATGCTGCCATTTACCTGGTAGAAATTGTACCAGATGGCATTGGCGGTTATATAGAAAGAGACGCATCAATCGCCATAGGTGGACAATAGTGTGTGTCGGGCAGTAGATGATCAGTAGCCAGTGACTAATAACTGGCGATTGATAATATTACATATCTAATATTACAACTGAAGTTACGTGCTACAAATACGCAAAGAGTAGCGGAGACAAACATGTTAAAAATAATAATAAATAAACAATCGAATAGGTCAAACATGCGTTTTTCACCACTAATCAATAATCCGGGAAAATACCTACTAGCCATTATTACATTTTTCTGTTTAATGAGCTCGCTGGCGATAGCTCAAACCTCACCGGCTACCATACAAACGATAGTAGGCAGCAACAATGCTATTCAAAATATCGAGTATGCAACCCTGCCCGGCAACCGTTTACAGATCAGCCTTGAGTTAAGTCATCAGGCAGTCAACCCTTTAAGCTTTACCATTGACGACCCGGCACGCATAGCTTTTGACTTTCCCAATACCAGTAGCAAATTACCCAAACGTTCACAACCAATCGGCATTGGCGTAGCACAGTCAATTACCACAATTTCCACCAAAACAAAAACCCGTGTTATTTTAAACCTGACCGAAGTTGTACCCTATCAGGTCACCACGCAGGGTAAAAAGGTATTAATCACCCTCGATAGCGAAGCAACCGGAGCTGCGTTTGCAGAAAACAGTGCAACTATCAGTACTGCATCAACAGGCACACCACGATTCTCTGACAAACCACGCGGCATCGAAAACATTGACTTCAGACGTGGCGAAGAAGGTGAAGGCCGCATCATTATCAATTTAACCGAAGCCAACATTCCCATGGATATAAGTGAAGAATTTGGCAAGGTTGTAGTTAAATTTCTGGGCATACAATTACCGGATGAATTACGCCAAACCCTGGACGTACTCGACTTTGCCACACCGGTAAAATCCATCAGCAGTTTTGAAGAAGATGATAATGTTAGAGTTGAAATAGCACCCATAAACGGTAATTTCGAACATGTTGCTTACCAGGCAAACAACATCTTTACCATCGAATTAAAACCCATCAGCAAAGAAGAACTCGAAGAAGTTAAAAAACAAAAATTCGGTTATACCGGTGAACGTTTATCTCTTAACTTCCAGGATATTCCAGTGCGTGCCGTACTGCAATTGATTGCCGACTTCACCAGCCTTAATGTGGTAGTCAGTGACTCTGTTGATGGCAACCTGACCTTACGTTTAAAAAACGTACCCTGGGATCAGGCACTGGATATTATCCTCAAAGCCAAAGGTTTATCAAAACGTGAATCCGGCACGGTGATGATGATTGCGCCCAGCGAAGAAATTGCCGCACAGGAAAAGATCGACCTGGAAGCCCAGCAGTCCATTACCGAACTGGCACCAATCAGAAGCGCATTTTTCACCATCAACTTTGCCAAAGTGGGTGAACTTGCCGCACTGTTCTCCGGCACTGGTGGAGGTGGCGACGGTGAAGAAGGTGGTGGCAGCGCCTCATCAGGCATACTCAGCCCACGCGGAAGTGTCATTGTTGATGAACGCAC
>JAFLJY010000110.1 GCA_022712755.1 Gammaproteobacteria bacterium | reverse complement strand
TATGGGTAATATTAAAATTACAGGATAAAAAGCAATACCTGTATTCTATCTGACAGAAGGTGTCAGATATAGAATGGCAGATTTCGACACATAACAGAAGTTGGCAGTTTGCGGTTATCAGTTGGCAGTAAAAGCAAAACCAGTGTTTTTGCCAGGCAGATCGCGGCTTTTAAGTGTTTTTATTTTTAACTGCAAACTTCCAACTGATAACTTCCAACTTCTCTTTATGACCGTAAGCAGCCGAACATTTCAATTAATTAATTTTAGAGCCGCTCAACTCCCAGGCATAAGCACAATCCAGTTCAGACAGCACAGCAACCACACCGGTTTCACCATCCTCCAGCATGGCTTGTAGTGGACACCGGTTCTTTAATCTTATGTGCGGTGCGGCCATCCAGCGTGCGCCCATTTGCAAGTTTCTTGGATAGGTGGTTCTTAATGCATCGATGATGCCTAATAAAAATATTACTCGGCAGGTCACGCTTTCGTCATCAGGGAACGGTGTGTCTTTTCGATATTTAGCCAGATGACGACTGCGCTGCGTTTTTGGGAGATCCAGAACTGCAAGTATTTGTTCGCCGCTAAGCCCCCATTCGTCCAGTGCGGTCATCACTTTCTGGGTACGCATTAACTGTTGTTCAGGACTAGAATTTTGCTTTACTATAGACATAGTTGTTAAATAAAATGAAGTAATTACTTCACTAAAGTAGTGGAAATGAGCAATAATTTTATCATGTTTACCCCCTGTCAATAACCACAGGAAAACTCATGGCTATAAGATCCGTACTCCGTCTTGGCGATCCACGCCTGCTTCAGATTGCGACTGAAGTTAGCGAATTCAATGTTCCAGACCTTGATGCATTAATTGAAGACCTGTTTGATACCATGGCAGCAGAAGAGGGCGCAGGTCTGGCCGCACCACAAATTGGTGTCGGTTTGCGTGTGGTTATTTTTGGTTTTGATAACAATCCGCGTTATCCAGATAATGAGGCAGTGCCTAAGACTGTGCTTATCAACCCGAAAATAACCCCGTTATTGAAGGAAAAAGAAGAGGGTTGGGAAGGTTGTTTAAGCGTACCTGGTATGCGAGGAGTGGTTTCACGTTACTCGCACATTCGTTATTCCGGTTTAGATGCGACGGGTACAGCCATTGACGTGACTGCCACCGGTTTTCATGCTCGCGTAGTACAACATGAGTGTGACCATCTTGATGGTATTATTTATACGCAACGGTTAAGTGATGCTAAGAAATTTGGTTTTACTGAGGAGTTACTCAATAGTGGGCAGTTAGGTTCTGCTGGATGCCCTGAATAAGTGGTTGCCAGTACGATGCTATGCATTTGCCTAAGTACATAAAAAACCTTTCATATATGCTATATAGTAAGCAACATAAACCAGTCAACGCAGGAACATCAATGCAAATATTCGGTCGAATACCATTGTCTGAAGATGTCCACTCGATGGTTACGAGCACTACTATGAAGCATCTCATTATTATATTTTATCTTACTGTTGTGTTATTCAGCCTGTCTCCCGCAGTAGCAACCAGTTTGCGACCTGTCAGCCTGGAACAGCTTTCTACCCGTGCCACATTAATATTTTATGGTGAAGTTTTAAATAATAAGGTGAAACAGGATGAAAAAAGCGGGCAAATTGTCACTTTTACAGAATTTAAAGTGATTGATTTAATCAAGGGTAATACTGGACAAACACATACTATCAAGCAAATTGGCGGTTTTCTAAAGAACAGCAATACCACACTTCGTATTCATGGCGTACCTAAGTTTCAGGTTGGTAACAACTATGTGGTGTTTTTACCGACAAAATCAACACTTGGCTTTAGCAGTCCGTTAGGTTTACATCAGGGTCGTTTTTCTGTGTTAACCATAAACGGCGAGCAGGTCATCAGTAACGGACGTGCGCTAAACAATCAGCCACAAGGTGAATATTCACAACACATGAACATTCACCCCGGCCGCGCTGTACAAATTCCACTGGCGGTTCGTGCTGACAACCCTTCACAATCGCGACTTGATGATTTTATTAATACGGTTCGCGGCTACAATACGCCGCTACAATAAAAATAGATGCAAATGACAAGGTTAGTTATTGGTTTTATTAGCTTGCAGGTTTTCAGTGGTTTTGCTTTTGCTGGCGGGCCGTTAGTTATTGAAGGGGCAGATGGTAATACACCGGTAACATACTTTAATCCCAATATTACGGTACATGTTGAAAGTGACGATTTAAATGCGGAAACAGACAATGCAGCAGCTGAGCTTATCTTGCAGGATGCTTTCAACTTATGGAACATCGTACCCACATCAACAATCAATCTAGATACTGATTTGACAGCATTAGCGCAAGAACCTGATATCAATTCCAGTAATTTTTCACAATACATTCCCAGTGTTGATGGCAGCGAACTAAATGGCAATGATAATTTAAACCCCATTGTTTATGACAGCGATGGTGCGATTATCGATGCATTTTTTTATCTAGGTGCGAGCGAGGACATCATCGGTTTTGCGGCATCAATATTTAATTTAAACGGTAGTTTTTTTAATGAAGGTTATGCTGTTATTAATGGCAAAGATCTTGGTTTGACGGATACAGAGTTTAAATTGCTGATTGCTCACGAAATGGGCCATTTTATTGGTCTTGACCACACTCAGGTGGATATCGATAATCAGGAAAGTGATTTTGGTTTTCCAAGAATTTGCTCAGACAGCAACCCACAAAACTACCCGGTAATGTACCCTTTCGTCTGCCGCAACGAAGAAACCTTACACGCGGATGATATTAGCGCAATCTCTGCACTCTATCCAGATAACGATATCAATAATAACTTTGGTATTTTACAGGGGAATTTTGTTGATGAATCCGGTCATGCTGTTTTAGGCGCGAACATCTGGGCTAAGAATACAACAACAGGTGAGGCAATTAGCATTGTTTCTGACTATCTAAAACAGGGTAATGGTTTTTACAAACTGTATTTACCACCAGGCAACTATACCTTACACGCCAACGCAATTAATACTTTGTTTAATGGCGGCTCCAGCATCGGTCCTTATTCATCTGATAGTAATGATCAATCTTTTATTGACCCAATAACTGAAGTAGCGTATCAGGGAGCCACACAGGGCAATGCTGTCAATATCACTATAAATGCCGGTCAAACACGTACTATCGTTTTTTCTATTACCGGCAATGATGCCGTATTAGTTAATCCTCCGGCAGAATCTTCCAGCTCATCAGGAAAAACGTCCTGGATAACATTATTGCTGTTACTGAGTTCTTTACTTTTGACACGCCGTGCCGTTCTGCCACCAATAACTAAACTGTAGTATCCAGGTTTGCTGAAGCAGTGATAAACTTTATAAAATCATCATTAACCATAGGTGCGCTCACATAATAACCCTGTACGGTCTCAACACCACGCTGGCTTAAAAACTCATACTGTTCTTTATTTTCGACACCTTCACCAATAATACTTAAACCCAGACTGTGCGCCATAGCAATAATGGCATCACATAGTGCGCGGTCATCCGGGTCATAAGCAATATCCTTGATAAACATTTTATCAATTTTAAGTACATCAAAAGGAAAGCGTTTTAAATAACTTAATGAAGAATAACCGGTGCCAAAATCATCTATTGACAATCGAATATCCATCTTTTTGAACTGGTTTAATATTTCAACCACATGCGGCACGTCTTTCATTATCAGGCGCTCGGTTATCTCCAGCTCCAGACACGAGCCTGGTAAGTCATGACGTTTTAAACACTCGGCAATTTTTTTAACCATGTCTTTGCCTCTAAATTGACGACTGGATAAATTGATTGCGATATAAAAGTCTTGATGATCGATATGTTCACGCCATTTTTTAACATCAGCCAGTGCGGTTTCTAACACCCAGTCACCAATTTCAACAATCAAACCGCTTTCTTCAGCAAGTGGTACAAATTCTTCTGGTGAGACCTGACCTAATTCCTCATCCTGCCAGCGTATTAATGCTTCGGCAGCGACAATGCCTTGCGTACTCACGTCCATTAAAGGCTGGTATTGCAGATAAAAATCACCGTTTTCCAGTGCGCGTCGCAACTTACTGTCTATCTCAACACGTTTCATTACCACGTCACCCATCTCCGGGGTAAACACTTCAAAGGTGTTGCGCCCTTTGCGTTTGCTTCGATACATCGCGGTATCGGCATTTCTTAATAACACATGGGGATCGTCACCGTCGCGTGGGAAAATAGCGATGCCAATACTTGCGGTTACCGAAAATTCCATATCGTGAATAACACAGGGTTTTGCAACACGCCGTAAAATGTCGGCTGCTTTGAGTTGTATATTTCTCTCAAAAGATTGTGCGCTATTACCGTTACCATTATTATTCTCCAGCAACATAATTAAAAACTCATCGCCACCCAGGCGTGCCACGGTATCAAAATCACGCACGCAAGCTTTTAATCTGCCTGCCATGTAGGTTAAAAACTCGTCACCCGCGCTATGGCCCAAAGTATCATTTATATTTTTGAAATGATCAAAGTCCATGTATAACAGCGCCAGCTTTTCGTTCTCTCGAATAGCATTAACAATCGCCTGTTGAATGCGATCGTATGCCAATGTGCGGTTGGGTAAGTTAGTTAACTTGTCGTAGCTCGCCTGATATAACAGACGTTCTTCATAATCTTTGCGCATCGAAATATCTTCTTTAATAGCAAGATAATGCGTACTTACATTTTCTTTGTTTTTAATTGCTGACAGGGTGACGTTTTCCCAGAACAACTCACCGTTTTTCTTTTTATTATAAAGCTCGCCGGTCCATGACTGACCGGAGGTAATGGCGTGCCACATGTTTTTGAACTGTATCTCCGGGGTACGCCCTGAGTTAAAGATACGTGGATTTTGCCCGATTAACTCCTTCTCTTTATAGCCGGTAATTTTGCAAAGCTGCGGGTTAACATATTCTATGCAGGCATTAAGATCAGTAATAATGACCGACACCGGGCTTTGTTCAATCGCCTGTGATAATTTGTTTAAGCTTTCTGCCGTAAGCTTGTGGTTACCCACTTCATCTTCTAAATCAACAATTAAATTATTAATGCTTGTTGTCATTTCATTAAACGCTTTTGCCAGGTCGCCTATTTCATCATTTGCTTCCACTTTCGCTTTTGCTGACAGATCCCCTTTGGCTATGGTTTCAACCACTGAGGTCAGACGTTTAACGGGGCCTAATAATAATCTTGTGGCAACCATCACAATCAACACTACAACCATAACGATAACCACTACCACTAACAATGCGTTTTGCATCTGTGTGACTACCGGCTCTAAAAACACATCTTGTGGTAAAGAGACAGCAATCGTCCACGGCGCAGTTTTCAGTTTAAGTACTGCAGAAGAAAATATTGCTGTGCCCAAACCATAAAACTGTGTTTCTATTATGGGGTTACTGACACTGGCCAGCCTGATTTTGCTGGACCAGGCTGGATGTTCAATAAAGGTGGTTGTGATGTTTTTTGGCAGGCGCTTATTGTCTTTCAGTGTCGCCAGGGTCGGCTCATCAATTTTACTGGCCAGTGTATACATCAGGCCTGCATGCCGACCATGAACCAGGCGCAGGTGGTTTTCATCTAGCAGAACGGCGAATGAGCCACGTCCAACCATACCTTTGGTGCGATCAAACAATGTGCTAAGAATGGCAGCATTGTACTTAGCTCTTAACACACCGATGAATTTACCTGATAGATCATTGATGGCACTGCTAAAGACGATAGTGGAGCGCTTTTCATCAAAAATTATGGGTGAGCGGTAACTGCCTGTATTCGCCTTAACGGCATCATTTGTCGCAGCACCTGTAAAAACGGTAAAGTATTCCTGTCCACTTTCATTCATACCCATATTTTCTGAAGCTGTATCCAGTATATTTGTGCCTTGCGCGTTCAATATGGCGTATGAATAAATAATGTTATCTTGCCGGGACTTTAGGGCGCGCAATATTTCCAGCAAGGCATGGCGATTATACGGTGGCTCCGCTTTCCGGCTTATAAAATAATGTATTGCCGGCAATTTTGCTTCGGTGGTTAAAAACTGAGTATTCTGGTGATTAAACTGGTCTAGCCGATCGGCATAATTTCTCGCCACTGAAATCAGGGATTTATTAGCAGCTTCAGTAAAATTCTGCTTCATTATGTAACTATCCAGAAGTACCATGGCAGATAGCGAAGTTAGCAGAATAACCAGAAAAGCGGTGACAAGTTTAGCGCGAAGGGTATATTGTCTGGCGATAAATATGCCGATAACCAACAACAGGATGCCGCTGACGATTAATAAACCTGCAATATCTAATAACACGCCCTTATACCCAGTTACAAATCATAGTCAGTTTCTATTATATATTGTTGTTCGCATTAGCTAGAATAACCTTGTCCACCTTTAAATTCTATTATTATCCTTAATCATTGTATGACAAATTCTAATACATCTTCTGCGCTATATGGTAACTGGCAATCCACATTCTCAGCTGAATTTGTTGCCGGTGACTGCCTGACCCTTGCTGAACCACGCCTGTCCGCACAAAGCATTTATTATATTGAGCGACGACCGCAGGACGGCGGACGTTGCGTTATCGTTAAAGTAGTCAACGACAAAGCAACAGATATTTTGCCTGCTCCCTTTAGCGCACGCTCACGAGTGCATGAATACGGTGGCGGCTGTTATTGTATCGCTGAAAATCAGGTGTTTTTTATCAATGATAGCGATCAGGATATTTATTGTTTACTAAACCATCAGGTCAAACGCATCACCACAGCTACGGATCAGCGTTTTGCCGATTTCATTTATGATAAAAAACATCATCGGCTCATAACTATTTGTGAAACACATAAGCACGATCAGGTGACAAATGCAATTGCCAGTATTGATGTTGACACCGGCAGGCTGTTTATCCTTGAGCAAGGTAATGACTTCTATGCCAGCCCCCGATTAAATGCACATGGTAATCAGTTGTGCTGGCAAAGCTGGAATCACCCCAATAAGCCCTGGGATGGCAATGAGTTATGGCTGGCCGATGTTAATTGTGCGGGTGAAATTGAAAACAAAAAACGTATTGCTGGTGCCGATAACGTTTCTGTATTTCAGCCGCAGTGGTCACCGAATGGCATTTTACATTTTATTTCGGACGACAATGGCTGGTGGCATTTATACCGCTACCATGATAATGATACTGAAAAAATCGCCGGTAAAATAACACAACTCACTCAAGGCGAAAAAGAACTGGGCTTGCCACAATGGGTGTTCGCGCAATCAAGTTATGCTTTCGTCGATGATGAACGCATTGTTTGTTGTTATCAGTCACAAGGTCGGGCAACGCTAGCATTGGTCAGCCCTACTGAAGACGTGCCTGAAGAAGTAGCCGGGGTAGTTTCTGATAAAACCTCAGTGACAACAATCGTTACACCATGGCAGGAGTTCAGTTCGATTAAAGCAGAAAATAAGCAACTGTGTTTTATTGCAGCATCCAGTGCGCATTTTCCGCAGCTGGTTTTAGCGACACTAGCTGAAACCTTTGATGACCACGAACCAGTATTTCTGAGCCACTCTGTTATAAAATCATCAAGCCGATTAAATGAGCCATGGGCGGTTACAAAAGAATGTTATTCGCAGTCGCAAAGTCTGAGTTTTATCAATCGACATAAGCAAAAGGTATACGCTAATTATTACCCGCCAACTAATCCTGATTATCAAAGATATAAAAATAACAACGGCGATGGCAATGGTGATCGCATGGCTGCACCATTAATTATCATTTGTCACGGTGGTCCGACGGGGCAGGCCGGTACAGCACTTGATCCTAAAAAACAATTCTGGACCTCTCGTGGGTTTGCTTTGCTTGACGTTAACTATAGTGGCAGCACAGGTTATGGCAGAGAGTACCGTGAGCGCCTGAATGGCAAGTGGGGTCTGTTAGATGTGCAAGATTGTTGTGATGCCGCAATTTACGCTGTAGCGCAGGGCCTGGCAAACAAAGATCAACTTATCATTCGTGGCAGTAGTGCAGGTGGTTACACGGTGCTGTGCGCGCTTACTTTTGAAAATGTGTTTGCTGCAGGCGCAAGTTATTACGGCATTGCCGAATTAAGCAGCCTGGCGAACGATACCCATAAGTTTGAATCACGTTATCTTGACCGGCTCATAGCGCCTTATCCTGAGAAAAAATTGCTCTATCAGCAACGATCACCGATTAACAGCAGCGAACAACTGAACTGTCCGGTGATTTTTTTTCAGGGAATGGAAGACCGTGTTGTGCCTAAAGAACAGGCAGAAAAAATGTTTGAGGTTTTAGATAAAAAAGGCCTGGTCGTTGCTGTGCAATATTATGAAGACGAGCAACATGGTTTTAGAAAAGCAGAAAGCATCAAACAATCACTGGAAAATGAATTAAGTTTTTATCAACTGGTATTTAATTTAAAGGCAAAAGATGAAATTAAGTTTATAGGTGACATTAAAGTAACAAATGTTTAAATTTATCCATCCTTAGGTTCGTAAACAGTGCGTCCATGCACTACTGCTATCGTCCATTTGCGGAAAAAACTTAAAAATAATTAACAATATACGAGTCATTACTCTGCTTAATAATATCACCGTAGTGGATTTTAAACTCACCCTGTTTTTTATCCTGATAGTACCGTTTTAAAGTTTCATTAATGACATGAAAGGCAATGTTCTGCCAGGGAATTTCATGCTCTGTTACTAATGCAACGTCAAGACTTTCTTCACCAGGGCTAGCCTGACCATCGACAAGATCACCGCGATACATGGTATATAGCTGATTAATATGGGCAATACTGAACACGCAAAACAGCCGCATATTTTCTATCTGGGCATTGGCTTCTTCTGCGGTCTCTCTCGCTGCACCCTGCATATTGGTTTCTTCATTTTCCATAAATCCTGCTGGCAGAGTCCATAGACCATGTTTTGGCTCAATCGCACGCTTACATAATAAAATTTTATCTTGCCACTGGGCAATACAGCCGGTAACAATTTTTGGGTTTTGGTAGTGAATAGTTTGACAGCTCGTGCACACGTAACGCAATCTATTGTCGCCATCAGGGACAACAAAACTGACTTTTTCTCCACAGGAAGAACAATAATTCACTCTAGTGCCCCGTCAGATAACAGCTGAAAAATTGTTTTTTTTCTTAAATTTCATGCAAGAATGTCTGGAATCAGCATGTCTTCCAGCTTCAAGATGGTGTCTTTAAGTTTTAGTTTGCGCTTTTTAAATCGTTTGAGCTGTAGCTCTTCGACATCAGGTGACGATAATAAGCGAATAATGACATCATCAAGATCGCGGTGTTCCTGTTTTAGTTCAAACAGTCGTTCCTCAAGTTTGTGCCTTTCTTCAGTCGTTAATTGCTGTCGCATCGTCGCCTCTAGCTTAAGTGCCCGCAGATTTTCAGAACAATAATACCGCAAAAATAAGCTTGCATTCTTTTTTTATATTATTATAATTCTAAATATGTCGAATTATAGAATCGATGGATCCGTGCAACTTGTTGGTATCTTCAAAGCACTGGCGAATGACCATCGTTTGAAAATATACAACATTCTAACCCATTGCTGCATACCTGGTACTGACTGTGCCAGCGATGAAGTATTCAGTTGCTGTGTTGGCGACATTGACTCACAACTTGATATTGCCGCTTCCACCCTGTCGCATCATTTAAAAGAGCTTCACCGTGCTGGGTTGATTCATATGAAACGTGACGGTAAACAGGTTTTTTGTTCGATTAATACAGACGCAATGAAGCAGTTGCAACAGCTTTTTTCCTCTTAAGGGCATCTCTATTAATTCATGATTGGCATCTTCGTACTTGAGAAACTCAATAACTTCGTTAAAAATCTTACAAATAGCCCACTATTTGTTGCGATCTTCGCCTTGTTCTTGAATCTCTCAAGCACAAATCTGCTCAAACAGAATTAATAGAAATGCCCTTAATAACAGACCCTAATAGAGAGAACAATAATGACTCAAGCAGCGAACTCGGCAACTAGTCAGGTAGAAAATCAAGCATCACAACAAAAGCGGGCAGACGAAATACGCCAGAATGTGCGTAAAAGTTATGCTGAAGTCGCACAGGCCAGCAACAACGGTAGCAGCTGCGGCACGGGAGCCAGCTGTTGTGGCGTTTCAGATGATGCCGCAATAAACACATTGGTATCAACCCGCCTGGGTTATAGTGACAATGATCTCGAAAACGTGCCTGAAGGCGCTGATATGGGGCTGGGTTGCGGAAATCCACGCGCTATCGCCAGCATTAAAGCCGGTGAAATCATACTCGATCTTGGTAGCGGTGGCGGTTTTGATTGTTTTCTGGCGGCGGCAGAGACGGGTGAGTCCGGTTTCGTTATTGGCATTGATATGACGCCCACCATGATTTCAAAAGCACGAAATAACGCGCTAAAAGGGAAGTACAATCACGTTGAATTTCGTCTTGGTGAGATTGAACATCTGCCAGTAGCAAATGATACCGCTGATGTCATTATTTCTAACTGTGTTATCAATCTATCACCTGATAAACACCAGGTGTTCAGTGAAGCCTTTAGAGTTTTAAAACCGGGTGGGCGGCTGGCAATATCTGACATTGTTGCCAGTGCAGAGCTGCCTGAAGAGATTAAAAATGACCTGGCTTTATATTCAGGTTGTATGGCTGGCGCATCACCAGTCACCGAATTACAAACCATACTCGAAGAGTGCGGCTTTGAGCAAATCAATATCGCGCCTAAAGATGAGTCTAAAGATTTTATTAAAGACTGGGCACCTGGACGTGGTGTGGAGGAATATGTTTTATCGGCGACTATTGAGGCGGTGAAGCCTGGTGGTGATTGTTGTGGTGGAAACTGTTGTTAATTAGGCACAGATGCACGCAGATAAAAAAATCAGTCCATCCTTAGGTTCGTGAACGGTACATCCATGTACCACTGCTCCGCGAATAACGCAAAGGACGCGAAAAAAGAAAATAATAATGGGTTAAAAAATAAAAATATAAAAATATTTTCCATCTTTATGTTCGTAAACGCTACATCCATGCAGCATTGCTCTTTTTGTTTTTTTCGCGTCCTTTGCGTTATTCGCGGACTGATTTTCTTTATTTCGCCGAAAATTATTTATTATCAAAATCCAGCGATGCTGAATTAATGCAATAACGCAGCCCTGTCGGTTGTGGGCCATCTTCAAACACGTGCCCCAAATGCGCCTCACACTTAGGGCATCGCCCTTCAACTCGAACCATGCCGTGTGTAGAATCTTTGATTTCCTCTAATTCAACATCATCC
>JAFLJY010000109.1 GCA_022712755.1 Gammaproteobacteria bacterium | reverse complement strand
GCATGGCGATTGCGGAATCTATTACCAATATTAGGGCGGCCTCAATTGAAAAATTATCGGACATAAAACTCTCCGCAAACTGGATGGCTCCTGCGGGGCATCCTGGTGAAGATGCGGTTTTATACGACACCGTAAAAACCGTTGGTATGGAAATCTGCCCGCAACTAGGGCTGACCATTCCGGTGGGTAAAGATTCCATGTCGATGAAAAGCGTGTGGCACGATCAGGGTATAGACAAATCAGTCACAGCGCCTTTATCATTAATCATTACCGCCTTTACGCCGGTCACTGATGTACGCAAAACCTTAACCCCGCAAATTCGATTTGACATTAAAGATACCAGTTTGTTACTCATTGATTTAGGTTTTGGTCAAAACCGTTTAGGGGGTTCTGCGCTGGCGCAAACCTGTAAACAAATTGGCAATTTGCCGCCTGATGTGGATGATGCACAGCAGTTAAAAGCATTTTTTAATGTTTTCCAGCAATTAAACCAGCAGGGGAAAATTATCGCCTGGCACGACCGCAGCGATGGCGGCCTGTTTGCCTGTGTTTGTGAAATGGCTTTTGCCGGGCATTGTGGTTTAAACATTCAACTCGATTCAATGTTAGCTGACAATGACAGCGATGCGATTTCTGTTTTATTTAATGAAGAAATCGGTGGCGTTATACAAATATGCAAAGATGATCTTTTTGATATTGAAGCAGCTTTCGATAAAGCAGGATTATCTGACTGTTTACATGAGCTTGGCGAAGTTCATAAGCATGGCCATGAAGACGACCAGGCTGATGATCAAATCACCATCAATAATAATGGTATAGCGATATTTGTCGCAACACGTGAATCCTTACAGCAGGCATGGAGTGAGACCAGTTATCACATGCAACGCCTGCGTGATAATCCTGAATGTGCACAGCAGGAATTTGATGCGATTAGTGAGAAAGATAAGGGTTTAAATGTAAGTTTACGTTTTCATATTAATGATGATGTAGCCGCACCCTATATTTTAAAAGGCATTAAACCCAACATTGCTATTTTACGAGAACAGGGTGTGAATGGTCAGATTGAAATGGCAGCCGCCTTTGACCGTGCCGGTTTTAACAGCATTGATGTTCACATGAGCGACATCATCAATGGTGATGTAAATTTTGAAGACTTTAAGGGACTGGTTGCCTGTGGTGGTTTTTCCTACGGCGATGTATTAGGTGCGGGAGAAGGCTGGGCGAAATCCATTTTATTTAATTCACGTGCACGTGATGTATTTGAAACTTATTTCAAGCGTGACGATACTTTTAGCCTGGGAGTGTGTAACGGCTGCCAGATGATGGCAAATATAAAATCTTTAATACCCGGTGCAGAACATTGGCCGCATTTTGTTCGTAATAACTCAGAGCAGTTTGAAGGCCGCTTTAGTCTGGTTGAAGTCATGGAATCGCCATCTATTTTAATGCAGGGTATGGCAGGCTCGATTATGCCGATTGCAGTTGCACATGGTGAGGGCAGGGCTGAATACCGAACGATAGAACAGCGACAACAGGCAAAATCCATCATGCGTTATGTTGACCACAATACGCAGCCAACCGAAACTTACCCACTTAATCCAAACGGTTCACCTGACGGTTTAACCGGTTTTTGCAGCGAAGATGGTCGTGCCACCATCATGATGCCGCATCCAGAGCGTGTGTTTAGAACGGTACAGCACTCATGGCATCCGTATGAGTGGCGCGAAGATGCACCGTGGATGCGAATGTTTAGAAATGCACGGGTCTGGGTTGATTGATACGATTGCCTGCTTTTGGAGTCACTATTTCACACCGACCGGTGCTATAAACAGAATAACAGCCCTGTTAACATGTGAGAATAGGTGGCACCATCAAAACAACACTCGAAGAGCTAATCGTCAGCAAGGAAAGGACAGATCTGTCGATTTTTTTTACACGTTCCGTATCTCCCGCAGGATGTTTTATATTGATATAAACACAATTATATCAGTTACTTATAGTATGTTCCGGTGTTTTATTTAATTGGCTACGTGATAATTTTAATTAAAACCGTCATAATTTTTTACATATTAGAATATAAGCGTTTACTAATTTTCCTCTAAGTCTTTGTTTTTTATAACATATGATAATGTGGCATTAAAATTGCTTTGTATCAATTACACAATGCAATTAAATGTGACTTGCTTTTATAAATAGTTAATAAAGAGCTAAAGCCATATCTAAAAAAGGAAATATAAAATGAAGAAAAATTTCATAACAACTTTAGCAACAACAACACTTGCATCTGGATTACTGGCGTTCTCGGCAGTATCTAGCGCCGCACCCGTTGTTGGTTTTTTTGATTTTACTGATGTGAGCGAATGGGGGGCATTGGATGGCATAACAAGTACAGTTATACCGTTGAATGGTCTGATGTTCGATGCGGTAGGGGGCAGTATGACTGTCAATGCAGGTGCTATCGTAGATTCAACTCTGTCGCCCTGTGTTGGCGCTGATCCTTATGCCTGCACCGGCGCTGGAATCGGTATTCAAAACGCCGAGATTGATGGTGAGACAGAGACATTGACTATATCCGGGTTTGGTGGCGTTACGATAAACCTGATTTCTTTTCTGGATCTATACGATGAAAACCCTGCAGAGATAGCAAGCTTTTATATTAATGGTAATTCAACGGATATCACGAGCGTAGTTGCGACAGCAATCAAAGACCCTGTCTTCAGCAATGGTTTTTTTGAATGGACAGGTTCGCCGTTAATGAATGTACATAGTATTACTTTTTTGGCGGACTGTGATAACTATGGCCCTCTCTGCACTGCTAATGAATTTTCTCTAGCTGCCATCAACGCTGTTCCCGTTCCTGCAGCGGTATGGTTATTCGGCTCAGGTTTGATTGGTCTGGTGGGCATTGCTCGCAGACGCAAAGTGGCTTAGTCTGCGCTGGACTTTATAGATCATTGTTTGTAAAAAAATACCCGGTAGCGATAAGCTGCCGGGTATTTTTTTGCCCTGTTAATATTGATATGCCTATCCGTAGGTTGGGGTGAGGTACGAACCCCAACATTGGTATTAGCTGCATCGGTATCTGTTGGGGTTCGTGCCTCACCCCAGCCTACAACTGACTAGTTTTTATATCACTATGTCACTCGCTATGTTTCCTGTTAACCAACTTCCCCAGGGTAATCCGCAATACCAGGATTATCACTAACCCCAACCAGTTTCGGATGATTGATTTTTGCGATCTTTAATACGTTATCTTTGCCCCGGTTTTTAACAATGTGATCACGAACTACATCCCACATTAAACGCCCATCCGGTGTCCGGTTGACCTGTGCCCAGCCAGCAATTTTGTATGTCTGTTTGGCTTCAATCAGGTGGCCATTATCCAGGCGTGCATTGGTGATACGTTCATATAAGGGTTTAGATGGATCAATGGTGTAATCCATACCACCAACGCGAACCATGTCACCACCTGATTGCAAATAAGGGTCAGGGTCGAACAGATTATCGGCGACCTGTTCTAAAATTCTTAACAGATCATGCCCGGTCATTTCTGATACGTAGGTTTCGCCATAGGTTAAGGCGCATTGAGTCATCACATCTTCCATAGTAATCCAGTCACCTTTTAGTGTTGTTGTGCCCCAGCGTACCCCGGCAGACATGGCAATATCGGCATCGTATTCTTCACGTAATGCATTACACAAAATTTGATCCCAGGTACCCATGAAGTTGCCACGGCGATAAAGCAGTCGGTCGGCAATGGCAAGTTTCTCATCGAGGATTTCAGCATAGCTTTTACCTACGCGTGATTTATTATAAAACAGCTTTTTAGAACGGCTTTCAATAATGTTTTCATCGTATTTTGTGCTGCGCATCTGGTCAATGAATGCCTGCATTTCCTTATCAGCAGGTAGTACGTCAGCAATGATAGGCATCATGTTGTAATGCATGCTCTTGATCTTGCCATCTTGAATATCAAAATCCATGACACCAAGGAACTTACCGTTTGAGCCGGCATTGGTTACCCAGCATTCATTACCATCAATATTTTCAACTTTGATTGGCTCAGGCACACCATCATGGGTGTGGCCACCAAATACTGCATTTAAACCCGGTACGCGTTCTGCCATTTTAATATCAACATCCATACCATTATGCGATAGCAGGACGATGGCATCGGGTTTTTCTTCTTCACGAATCATTTCCACCAGTTCAATCATGTCGTCTTCACGCAGACCAAATGACCAGTCAGGGAAGAATTCTGGCGGGTTGGCATTGCCTGTGCGCGGGAATGCCTGACCGATAATACAAATTTTTGCGCCATTGATTTCTTTAATAACATAAGGCTGGAAGGCGTGACCGGAGTCTTCGTCATACAGACCACTGCCATCAAAGGTTTCGACCAGTTTCATGTAACCGTCATCCATCAAAGAATCTTCTTTAACGCGAACATTCTGGCCGATGAAATCACCTTTGAATAAGGCGACATTGCTTAACACTTCATCTTCTCGATAGGTGAATTCCCAGTGACCGACCATGACATCAATGCCCAGAATGTTTGAGCCTTCGACCATGTCAACACCACGAGTCCACAAAGAGGTGCCAGAACCCTGCCATAAATCACCGCCATCCAGGGTAAGAGTGTTTTGTTGGCCACCGGCCTGTTTGCGTAAACGGTCTAACAGAGTTTTCATCTGTGGGAAACCGCCCATCTTGCCGTATTTGGCAGCAGCGTT
Organism: Gammaproteobacteria bacterium; assembly: GCA_022712755.1. Lineage (GTDB taxonomy): Bacteria > Pseudomonadota > Gammaproteobacteria > SZUA-229 > SZUA-229. The sequence goes on along the minus strand of JAFLJY010000109.1, from coordinate 17,081 downwards.
TTCAAAATCCAGGTAGGTATAGGCGTAGGATTCGGGCGTATTCGATTTTAAATTCATCGCTTCCAGTAACTTATTGCCGACCAGGTGAGGCGGGCGGCCAAAAGCATCACCAACACCGAGGTTTACGTTTGGTTCTCTGAAATAGACAGGTTGTAGCTGTCCATGGAAATCGGTGGTATGCAAAATTCTGACATTACCTTTCATCGGCAAGTCGTAAAAATCATCGGCTATATTTGCTGCATAACTATTATTACAGGCGGTTAATAGACCGGTGCTGCCGGCGGCGGCACTGAGTCCCATTAATTTAAGAAAGGTTCGGCGATCAATGGTAGGCATAGAGGTTCCTCATAGTTTGGTGGTTTTTTATAGTTATTTTTTGTATCGTTAAATACTAACGCAAATGGAATGTAAAAACTTAGTTAACGGCTTATAATTATTTTTAATAAACCTTTCGAAGGGTTAGAAACTGCTATTGTAGGATATCGCTGTTCTCCCAATCTGAATAAAAAATCAGACTGGTATTGAATCAGGTAGAGAATAACCCTTTAGCTCAACAAATAGTGAGCTAAAGGGTAGCGACGGTCGAGCGAATTGTTTTACTGGTTGACTGGCGATGCCGAGTCGAAAAGATAAGCCATCACATCACTGATCTGCTGTCCAGTCAGAACGTTATTGTGGCCAAACCGCGGCATATGTGTACAGGGAAAGTATACATGTGGGTTATAGATGACCTCGTAGGCGTAATTCAGGATGGGTTCGCCGGTTCCACGCAACTTGCCATAGCCAGTCAGACTCGGGCCGAGCGTACCGAAGGCGATTTCATTCGGATCCAGCTGGTGACAGGCATAACAGTTTCCGCCTGCTTCGCGTTTGCTGTGGTCATCGGTCTTGTGGCCAACCCGAAATCCGTAACCGGAGCGTGCTACTGCTTCGCCCTTTTTCCAGTCGCCCAGTTTTATACCGCCAGCGGGTTTTTTGATTGACTCACGTGCCATGGAAGTGACACTGGCGGCGGTATTACTATCGACAGAGGCTGCGCCCAATTTTGAACAGACTTTCTGTATACCATCCTGGGTCAGACGATCTTTTACAGTGCCACCTTCCTGGGTTTTCTGACTCAGGCGGAAACCGCCTTGTTCGAAGATTAGACTGTCAGATAGTGAGTCTGCTACTGCTGTGTAGCTGAAGGTTGCAAATAATATCGCCACCAAAGTCAGCGCCGGGGTTGTATAGTTCTTGTGTTTTATCATTTTTTTGTTCTCCTCAGTATGGTCATTGGCGGCGATTAGCGTTTCATATCAGGCAGGATAGCGGGTTGCCCACGGGCAGCGTCAGTCCAGTATGAGATTAGTGCAATTGAGGCATCGGACGTGGCTTCAATACGACCCTGACGCATTTGCCAGTAACAACCGCGCACACGGTGCTGGCTGCTGCGCACGTTATCGTGTCCGACCCGGAAAGCTGGCCAGGAAATGGCTTTGGTCCATTCTTCGGGAACGTTGATATTGGGCAGTACAGAAGCACGAATTCGTTTGCCGGTATCGCCATGGCAGGTGTTACAGCTGAAGTCTAATGTGCCAGCACGACGATAGAACAGTTCCTTGCCTGCGTCACGCATGGCGGTTTCCATTGGATGATCCATTGGTGGGTTCCATGCGTAGCCGTTTGACAAACTACCGATGTAGGTTTGTAATTTCATCATGTCTGAGCCTGAGCCATGACGTTTTTTAATTGCCGCATCTTTTTTGCTAAAGCCCTGCAGGGTCATCATGCAGTGAACCAGGCGACTTTCTAGATCCATAACCTTGCCGGTGTCGGCAAAGTAACGTGGCATTTCGGTATAGGCTCCTTCCAGTACGCCAGGCCCTTTACCAAAATCACAGCCTTCCAGTGAGGCATTTTTAGGGCCACGTTTTTCCATAAACAGTTCTTCACCTTCTTCAGCGACCCAGTAGGCGGGGTTGTCTGGCATCATCATGATGTTTTGTGAACTCTGGGTGAGATACTTCGAATCGACTTTGTCGATCAGACTTTGTAGCACTTCTTCTGGAGCCATGCTGGGGTCAGCGCTGGCGGTTGCTGCAAAAGCCAGTACAACGGGTAATACAAGTAAGGTTCTATTGAACATGTAACTATCTCCTGACAATAGTGTCTTTTTAACTATTTTTGATGTTTCAAAATAAAGATTGAGAGAATGATTATTGAACGTCCAGTTATTTCGTTTGATTATTTAAGCTGGGCTTCAGTAGAGTCACTTTTACCGGTATTGTCCACCCAGCTAATCTTGATTGCATCGCCTTTTTTTGCACCGGTGAATACAAAAGAAAGAAAAGGGTTCTTAGAAATAGTTGCATTCCACTGTGCATTCATGACGGTTTTGCCGCTATGTTCACAGACGACTTCCTGAATGAATCTTGCAGGGATTAACTTACCGCTTTTTTTGTCCTTACGTAGACCGGTTTCCATTGGGTGGCTGATTAAGCATTTCACTTTTGCTTCACCTTTTTTGACCTTTGCACGTACTTTAATTGATGATTTAGCCATTTATATATAACCTCTTTAATTTTCTGTAAATTTGTTAGTTAACCGCCACGACTTAACCGCCACAGCCGCCGATGGTGACTTTAACGTTTTTGGTGGTGCTATATAATTTTCCGCCAGCTTTTACAACAGCAGTAACATCGGATGTTTTACCCATTTTTATACGAGTAGAAACAAAGCCTTTTGTATTTGCACCAAGGTTAAAAGTTGCGGCTAAAGGTGTACCATTTTCTGCAACAATAATGCTGATGGATTCAGTGTCAGTAATTTTGCTGGTAACAGTAACGGGTACAACGGCACCGTTTTCTGCGATATCCGGTGCTTTTAGTTTAATGTCGCCACTTGTTGTTGTGCTTGAACTCCCTAGTGAAGCCTGTAGTGCAGCACTAGCATCTTTGGCTTCAAATGCCGCTTTAGGCCATGCCGCCAAAACGGCTTTTGGAGTTAATAATCCTGCACTGATTGCAACGCCTGTTGCACCTGCAACAAAAGTGCTTTTTAGTAGTGCTCTTCTATTTTTATTCATATAGTATTACCTTCTGAATGTTCAATATATGTGAGTAGATTTTGCTAACAAAGTGATATTATTAATTAAGGGCACCCCATTTGTTTATGAATATGAGTCCAAAATGTGTCATATTTTCGTTGCAAATCTTCGCCATAGCTGATAGTTACGTCGATTCGCACCTTAATCGGACATGTTTTTAATCTCACTATCATACCCAGGGAGTTAATAGAGGCGCCCTTAAAGCAAGTGTATTATGGGCTAAATATATCTGGCTTTATATTCTGGAATACCATTGCTAAATAGTGGTTTATACCAATAGGTTTTGCTAAAAATATTGGTATTATTGTGAGAATCTCTAAAAATTACCTAATTTTCCATTATTTTTAACATAAGTGATTGTTTTTCTAGTTTAAGCAAAAAAGTTAAAAATTAAATTTTTAGAGGTGTCGTTGTTCATCTGTTATGTTCTAAAACATTAAGCTGTCACCTGAGATGATGATTCGAATTAAAAACTTTTTATTACAGCTGTTCTGCACGGTCTTTCTCTCTATCGATATAGCCGCAGCAATGCCTGATATCGTCACTATAGGCGTGTTGAGTCATCGAGGTGATAATAAAACCATCGCCTACTGGGCGACGACGGCTGACTATCTTTCGCAGGAAATTCCGGGCAATGAGTTTAGAATAATTCCACTCGATTTTGATGAAATCGAACCTAATATCCAATCAAAAAACATCGACTTCATCCTGGTCAACTCGGGCATCTATGTGGTGATGGAAGTACGACATCGTATTTCCCGTATCGCGACATTAAGCCGTAGCATTGAAGATCGGCATGTCAATTATTTTGCTGGTGTTATCTTTACCCTGAATAATCGGGCTGATATACAAACGCTGAAAGATTTAAAAAATAAATCTTTTATGGCGGTGGATGAAACCTCTCTCGGTGGTTTTCAGATGGCGCTGAGAGAAATTAAAGCAGCGGGCATTGATCCAGAGAATGATTTTGCAGAGATTACCTACGGTGGGATTCATGACAATGTCGTGATGTCGATACTGAATGGTAAGGCCGATGTCGGTACGATTCGTACCGGAATATTGGAGAGTATGGATGCCAATGGTTTGATTGATATCCGGGATTTTAAGATCATCAATGAGCAGACCAGTGATGGCTTTACCGAAAAACACAGTACCCGACTTTATCCGGAATGGCCATTTAGTAAGTTGCGACATACCTCCAATCAGTTAGCGGAAAAAGTCGCCATCGCATTGATGAAAATGCATGAAGACCAGACGGTAAACCGAGATGCCGATAATAAAAACAAATGGTCTATCCCGCTAGAATATCAGCCGGTACACGAATTATTAAAAGACATGCGACTGCCACCGTATGAAAATATCGGCCAATTTACCTTGATGGATGCGTTAAAAAAATATCGTTACTGGATCTTGAGCAGTATGGTTTTTATCATCATCCTGATTGTGATGACGATGTTGGTGGTGCGACTGAATAAAGCGCTTAAAGTTTCTAAACAGCGTCTTGAGCATCAACACTCTTTGATACTGGATTCTGTGGCAGATGGTATATACGGGGTAGATTTAGAAGGAAGGTCGACTTTCGTCAATAAAGCCATGGAAAAAATTACCGGCTGGGATGCGCAAAATATCATCGGCAAGAACCAGCATGAATTGTTGCATCATACCAAAGAGAACGGTGAGCCTCACCCGAAAAACGAATGCCCGGTTTATAAAACGTTTGCGGATGATATGCCACGCTACATTGAAGATGATATTTTCTGGAAAAGTGATGGCAGCAGTTTCCCCGTCGAATACAGCAGTACACCACTTAAAGATGAAGCTGGAAAAACCATCGGTAGTGTTGTTGTATTTAGAGATACCAGTGAGCGCAAGAAAGCGGAAGAAGAAGCAAGTAAGTATCGGCTCGAACTTGCCCATGTTGCCAGAGTTAGCACCATGGGTGAAATGGCATCTGGCATGGCGCATGAGTTGAATCAACCGCTGACGGCTATCGCTACCAACGCGGATGCCTGTATCCGATTAACCGAGTCTCAAAAAATTGATATGGACCGTGTGAATGATGTGCTGGAAATTATAAGTAAACAGGCAAGAAGGGCGGGCGGTATCATTCAGCAGTTACGTAATTTTGTTAAAAAAGAATTGCCTGATAAAACACAGGTTAACCTCAATGATCTGGTCAGAGAAGTATTGATTTTAATAAGGCATAGTCTACAAAATGATTCTGTTAAATTAGAAATACAGCTAGATGAAAATCTACCGGATGTTTATGTGCAACATATTCAAATCGACCAGGTTATTCTTAACCTGGTGAAAAATGCGATAGAAGCAATGGCAAACAATGCTAGCGAAGACAAGCTGCTGACCATTAGCACTTCGTTAACAGAAAAAAATGAAGCGATGGTTACCATTGCAGACACTGGCCCGGGATTGACTGACGCAATGCGTGAGAATCTATTTACGCCTTTTGTTACAACCAGGCAGGATGGCATGGGGCTTGGTCTGTCGATCAGCGAAGGCATCATATCTGAGCATGGTGGCAACCTGTTCCTTGACGAAACATCGGATAAGAGCACTATTTTTAAATTTATTCTACCCATTCAAACCTAGGAGATCCTATATGGATGCCTGTAAAGTATATATTATCGATGATGCTGAAGAGGTCAGAAATGCGATTATGCTGTTAATGGAGTCGGTTGGGCTGGACGTGGAAACATTCCATTCAGCGGATGATTTTTTGAGTAACTATCGATCGGATTTTGAAGGTTGTATCTTACTGGATGTCAGGATGCCTGGAATGAACGGTCTGGACTTACAGGAAAAATTAAATGAGATGGGTAATGCGCCCCCGGTAATTATAATAAGTGGTCATGGTGATATACCGATGGCAGTGAAAGCCGTTCAGGCAGGTGCAATCAATTTTGTTGAAAAACCATTTAATGAACAAGCGTTGCTGGACAGTGTACACCGTGCATTTAAAGTGGATTCGGTACAGCGCGGAAAAAGTATGAAGGTCGATACCATCAAAGAAAAAATCGCCACGCTGACAAAAAGAGAAAATGAAGTGCTCTATGCGATTACCGCTGGTAGGCGTAACAAAATAATAGCGGCTGATTTAAATATATCATTGTCGACGGTAGAGGCGCATCGTGGTCATGTGATGCAGAAGATGGAGGCGAAGTCTTTATCTGATCTTATGCGAATGGTTATCTATGTCGAGAGTGAGTCGGTTGTTACATTTGACAGCTAATGTCAGATACAGAAGTTTTAAGTTGTAGGTTTTAAGTTATAAGTTAACTGCAAAAGATTTACAACATACAACTTAAAACATACAACTTATTGGAGAATGTTATGAAAATTTTATTTAAGCAATTATTAGTGGTTTCATTATTGTTAACCTGTTTTGCCAGCTCAGTAGCCATAGCGGAAGATGATGGTGTAAGGAAAGTGGTTTACCACGCAGACTTTGCTGACCCCAGAAGGTTTAGTGCAATGTTAACGAGTATCAATAATATGGTGTTACATTACCAAAATGAAATGATTGATTATGATGTGCGAATTGTTTTTGTCGCACACGGGATTCGCTTTGTAACCAGTGATAAATTACAAAACACCCCTTTTGCTGAAGATAAAGCCATGTTGGAAAGACGTGAAAGCAATACCGGAAGGCTTTCGGCATTGTCTACAATGCATGAAGTAAAATTAGAGTTATGTGATATTACACGCTCAGGCATTGGACTGGATAAATCCAGATTATCGGCTGACGTGGATTTGGTGACATCAGGTGTGGTCAGAATTGCTGAGCTTCAGACTCAAGGTTTTTCTTATATTAAAATTGAGTAGAGAGCTTTGCACGGCAGTGCCACATGGATGTGGTGTTCATGAACCAAAGGACGGATAGAGAAAAATTATTTTGGTATGCTGCTGTTAACCTTAAAAGCCTTGTTTTTTCCGCAAATACACGCAAATGAACGCAAATAATTAAAATATTTTTTTTATTTGCGTTCATTTGCGGAAAGATATTCTTTTCATCTATCCGTCCTTTGGTTCGTAAATACCCTATCCATGTGGCACTACTCGTACAAAGCTCTCTTTAAAAAGGATTTTCTCTTAAAACAGTCAATAAAATATTAAAATACTGTGTAATATCCGCGCTCTGATGAAAAGGCTGTTATTTATATTATTTCTCAATGTTATATTGTTTAGCGAAGCGGTGCTTGCTGATGTCGTTAAACCTGCGTTGGTTGAAATTAACGTCGATACTGAAAAAAACATTGTGATCGAGATTCGGGCCAGTATCGAAGCCTTGCTTACGGGTATTAATGCACAATATAAAAACACCACAGAAGCCCCCAATGCTGATGAATATGACGAGTTTCGTCAATTGCCTGCTGGTGAGTTGCAGCAGGCTTTTGCTGGTTTTAAACAGTCATTCCTGCAGTCAATATTTATCAGGCCAGCCAATAGCCGTAATAATGAAAATATATTGTTACACATCGATTCGGTCAAAATCCCGCCTACAGGTTATACCAAAGTACCACGCATCAGTGTTATTCGTTTAACCGGTACATTACCGGTAAATACCGATGCGGTACTATGGTATTACCCGGAAAAATTTGGCGACAATGCCGTTCGTGTTAGACAGGTGAATCAAAAAAGTGAGCAGTGGCACTGGTCACAGTGGCAATGGCTACGTAATGATAAAACCAGTAAAGCTTTTTCCTTAACGGAAATTGTTGCTAAACAGTCAACAATTGAGGTGATAAGCGCCTATATTGTGATAGGTTTTGAGCATATTGTGCCCAAAGGTCTTGATCACATCCTGTTTATTCTGGGTCTATTTTTATTGTCCACGCACTGGCGGCCATTGATTTGGCAGGTGACCATGTTCACTGCGGCGCATACCATTACATTAGGGTTGGCGATGAATAACGTAGTAGAATTGCCTGCTAATGTCGTCGAGCCACTTATTGCTTTATCGATTGCTTATGTCGGACTTGAAAATATATTTGCCAGAGAGTTGCATAAAAGCCGGTTAGTGCTGGTGTTTTTGTTCGGTCTGTTGCACGGCCTGGGTTTTGCAAGTGTGCTGTCAGATTTTGGTATGCCAAAAGATGACTTTATGACCGCACTAATCAGTTTTAATGTCGGCGTTGAACTTGGTCAGCTTGCGGTACTCTTAATGGCTTTTGTGTTACTCAGGTTCTGGTTTAAAGAATCGCATCAATACCGGAAAATTATTGTATTGCCGGGTTCACTATTTATATCAATAATTGCTTCATACTGGTTTATAGAAAGACTGGAGTTATTTTAAAAGAGAGTTGAAATGCCTGCTAGACATAGTAAAAAAATCGTTACTTTATTAATAAGTTTGTTGATCGTTTCCTGTGCTAATACCAGCATAACGCAAAGTTGGGTGGAAAAAGAACAAACAAAAACCTATAAACATCCGATGATTATTGCTATATCAGATAGCCAGCAAACCAGGCGGATATTTGAGAAACTGCTGGTTTCTGGGCTTGCTGAAAACAATATCACAGCAACGCCAAGTTACACATTGATCAGCAGCAAGCAAAAAATAAGTCGAGAAACGGTTATTAATGCGCTACAGGGAACCCAAATTGATTCTGTTCTGGTGACATATCTGGTGTCTGCCGACTCAGAAATAAAACACCATGATTCACCAATAAATATGGGTTACTCAGGTAATGTTGAAAATAACATGATGTCTGACACATTGGTTTCAGCCCGGGGGCGATCTAGCAGCACTGATATAATCGTCCTTAAAAATGATTTTTATGACGCACAGTCAAAAACAGTGGTCTGGTCTGTACAGACAAAAACAGTTGCGCCTCACTCTATTGATGAAGTGGTTACCAATGTGACGGAACTGCTCATTCAGCAACTGTTAGATGATAATATTCTGGAGTTGTAGCTATTGAAATAATTTTAATATGGCGAGCAATTGTCATTATGCTGTTGATCTTCCGGTATAATTGAAGTAATTTTAAAGGAAATAATTATGAACATATTTAGTCAGCAACTTATCAAAGTCACGCTATTGATTGCAGCCGTCACTTTTTTGTCATCATGCGCAAACACCAAAATCACTCAATCCTGGGTAGAACCTGATCATAAAAAGGTTTACAACGATTTACTGGTTATTGGCATTGCCCAAAGTGAACAAAATAGACGGGCTTATGAGAGTAATTTTGTTGAAGAATTACGATCAAGAGGAACAGAGGCTGAAGCAAGTTATAAGCTAATTAAAAGCAACCAGAAAATAGATCGTGAAACTGTAACAAAAGCCATAGAAGGCATGGACATTGATGCCGTTCTGGTTACTCACCTGGTTGCTGTTGAAGAAGAAACCGTTTATCGTCCATCAATGGACTACATGCCAATGTATGGTGGTGGTTATTATGGAGGCCTGTACAGTTATCACCCGCATGTTACTACTTATGTACAACGCCCGGGTTATTACACTACACTCGAAACCTATACACTTGAAACCAATTTATATGATGTTGAGTCAGAAGAACTGGTCTGGTCTGCACGCAGTCACACCTTTGCACCTGAATCGGTTCAAGAAGTTATTGTAGATTTAACAAAATTGCTGATAAATGATTTGAAAGATAAAAATCTGATTAAGAAAAAATAATAGAAAAAACTATTGTGCGTCTGGTAGCGGGTAAATGCTAAAACCAGGCGCAAAAACAATTTAACACAGTGCCATATCCCTAAAAAACTTAACGCCTGTTAAACAGGTCTCGTAAGCTATTCATGTTTCAACCTAAAGAACTCTTTATTGGTTTGCGTTACATTCGTGCCAGACGTAAAAATCATTTCGTTTCATTTATTGCTTTTATTTCCATCGCCGGTGTGGCTTTAGGTGTTTTTGCACTTATCGTGGTGCTTTCTGTAATGAATGGTTTTGGCAATGAGTTACGTGACCGCACCTTAAGCATGACCTCACATGCCACCATTTCCGGTTACGATGGTTATTTGCGTGACTGGACTACCGTGTTAGAAAAAGCGGAAAAAGAAACCGAGGTAGTAGCGGCAGCACCTTATATACGAAAAGAAGTCATGCTGACAAATGGCAGGCGTGTCAGTGGCTCATTAATCCGTGGTATCCAACCTGAGCAGGAAAGCAAAGTTTCTCTGGTCGAATCAAAAATGATATCCGGTAGTTTATTTGATTTAAAAGCCGGGGAATATGGCATCGTTCTTGGTCGTGAGTTAGCCAATGCTTTGGGCGTATTTGAAGGTAATCGGATAACTGTCATTACACCGCAAGCCAGTATCACCGCAGTAGGAGTCATGCCCCGATTGCGGCGTTTTACTGTGGTTGGTGTGTTCGAGGTTGGAATGCATCAATATGATGCTGCAATGGCGTACATGCATATAGAGGATGCGGCAAAGTTATTTAGCTATAAAGATAAAATCAATGGCGTACGTTTAAAACTTACAGACTTATTTGACGCACCACGCATTACCCGCGAGCTGGAAAACCGTTTTGGCGAAGACTTCTGGGTGAGAGACTGGTCGCAACAACATAAAAATTTCTTCCGTGCTCTACAAACCGAAAAAACCGTCATGTTCATCATATTGCTGATGATGGTTTCAGTGGCAGCATTAAACATTGTTTCCACCCTGATGATGACAGTTACGGATAAAGAATCGGATATTGCCATCTTACGCGCACTGGGCATGAGACCATCAAGTATTATGACAATCTTTATCATTCAGGGTGCTTTTATCGGCTTCTTTGGAACGTTAATCGGGGTGGCTACAGGGGTTCCTGTTGCGCTCCATGTATTTGAAATTGTCTCCTGGTTAGAGCAGTTATTCAATACCGACTTTCTTCCCAGTGATGTTTATTATATTAGCGATATTGTTGCTGATGTTAAGTTCAGTGAAGTGATGACTTATGCATTAGCTGCTTTTTCAGTCACCATTCTTGCCACCATTTATCCCGCATGGCGTGCTTCACGGACATTGCCTGCTGAAGCCCTGCGTTATGAATAATCCGGGTGACGAGTAGGTATATTTGATGTTACGTGCAATAAACATAAAAAAAGATTATAACGATGGCATTCGTAATGATTTGCATGTGTTAAATGATATTACCTTTTCTTTAGATCATGGTGAAACCTCTGCCATTATCGGCACTTCCGGTTCAGGAAAAACCACACTGCTAAATATACTGGGTGGGCTGGATAAACCAACCAGTGGGCAGGTATTACTCAATAATGTTGATGTGCATAAGCTAAGTGAAAAAAAACGTTGTACAGTCAGAAATGAACATTTTGGCTTCATCTACCAATTTCATCACCTGCTCCCTGAGTTCACTGCGCTGGAAAATGTCGCCATGCCATTATTCATTAAAGGTGGCTCTGTGGAGCAGGCAAAAAAACGTGCAGAAAAAGTCCTTGATGATGTAGGTCTAAAAAAACGACTTCACCATAAACCCAGTGAATTATCCGGTGGTGAAAGACAACGCGCTGCCATTGCTCGTGCATTGGTTCATCAACCGGACTGTATTTTTGCCGATGAACCGACAGGCAATCTGGATCGAAAGAATGCCGAGCAAGCGATAGATTTAATTATAAATTTAAATAAAGAATACAACACGTCACTGGTTATCGTTACTCACGATCTAAAAATCGCTGAACGTATGGATACGGTTTATACGCTTGAGGATGGTGTGTTAAGTAAAGTCTGATTGGTAGCCTGTAAAATAAGAAAAGAAGTAAAAAAACTCTATTTTCATATTTATTAAGGGCACCTCAATTAATTTGTGAATCTCAATCTTCACATCCAGAGAAGTGCCACATGGATGTGGCGTTAACGCACCAAAGGATGGAATTAATAGATGTGCCCTATAAATAGTAATAACGGTTATCCTAAGCGATAAGTCGTATGTAAAAAGCCGGCACTTGACGAACTAATCACCGTTAGCCGATTACATATAATAAACCGGGAGGCGGGGATGAAAACAATGGGAATGAGCCTGATGATAATATCAGTTTTGGCTTTTGTGCCTGGTGGTTGTGCGACTAGTATTTCTCAACAAATTACAGCATTAAATGTTGGTTGTAAAACGAATGAGATGCAAATATCCAATGAAAAAGTAGAACTCAATGGCGAGGAAAGCTGGACAGTTAAATGTGAAGGCAAGACATATTATTGTACCTATCTTCCCGAGTCAGGTTCAAACTGCTTTGAAATTGTTGAATAAAATATGTAACTACACAGCGTAATTTAGGAAAAGCATGCAGGTCATTGATTTTTCAGGTCGCTGTGAATACATCCATGTACGCTCTACTGCAACATCCATGTTGCAGAGGCCTGAAAAATCAATGATCTGCATACTTATTGAGTTAATATGCTGAGTAGTTACTAAAATATTATATTCAGGCTTATAGTAGAACCTTTTCAATACCACCATTAGTCACTTTCTGAATAAACTGTTTTTCCCAGTCTTTGCCGTAAATCTGATTCGCCATTTCAATAACAATATAATCTGTTTTTAAACCTGTGTCGTCAGTATAACGTGCTAGACCCTGTTGGCAGGCTGGGCAGGAAGTGAGTATTTTGACTTCATTGTTTTTCACTTTATCCAGACCCGTTAGCTTATTAATATTAGCTCGTAAATCTTCACGCTTTCGGTATCGAAGCTGTTCAGCAATATCAGGTCGTGCTGTGCCCAGGGTTCCCGATTCGCCACAGCAGCGATCACTTAGGGTGACTTCTTTATTGAGCAGTGTTGATGCGACCAAGATCGGGTTATACTGCTTCATTGGTGTGTGGCAGGGGTCATGAAATAAATATTGGGTCTCTGATTTGTTTTGCAAGGCAATGTTTTTTTTCATCAAATATTCGTGTATGTCCAGCAGTCGACAATCCGGAAATATTTTTTCAAACTCATATTTCATCAATTGATCCATACACGTACCGCAGGATACGATCACAGTTTTAATATCCAGATAATTTAATGTATTGGCAATACGATGGAATAAAACACGGTTTTCTGTGCTTATTGACTGACCTTTGTCTTTTAAACCAGCAGAGGTTTGTGGATAACCGCAACATAAATAACCTGGTGGTAATACGGTTTGCACACCTGCTTCATAAAGCATGTGTAAGGTTGCCATGGCTATTTCACTAAATAACCGCTCAGAGCCACAGCCGGGAAAATAAAAAACCGCATCTGACTCATCAAAATTAAGATTTGGGTTTCTGATAATGGACACGTAACTGGTGTCTTCCAGGCCAAGCAATGCGCGGCTAGTTTTGCGCGGCACAGGAACGCGTATGGGCTTGCGTACCAGATTTACAATTTGTGTGGTTTGCTCAACACCACCAGTTGTACTCGGAGGGATGCGACCTTTCTTTCCCAGCAGGCCAAATTTTTTCGCAAAAAAGTGACCGATATTAATGGCTTTGAATCCACCGCGTGCCAATACTGTGCGCATGGCATTGACCATAAACGGACTAGTAACATTTAGAAAAGTAATGGCAGCTTTTGCGCCCAGGTTACTTTTCTTTTGACCGTGTTTGGTCAGGATGTGGCGCATATGTATGGAGACATCGCCAAAATCAATATTAACCGGGCAGGGGGCTAAACATTTATGACAGGTAGTACAGTGGTCGGCAATATCATTCATTTCATCAAAATGAGAAAGTGACACGCCGCGCCGGGTTTGCTCTTCGTATAAAAAAGCTTCAATCATTAAACCGGTTGCCAGAATCTTGTCACGTGGCGAATAATATAAGTTGGCACGCGGTATGTGCGTCATGCATTTTGGTTTGCATTTTCCACAACGCAGGCAGTTTTTAATCTCATCGTTTAACGCGCCCAGCTCACTGTCTTCTAGAATAATGGCTTCCTGTTGTACTAATCGCAGTGAGGGTGTATAAGCTAAATCAAGACTTGAGTTGGCAGATAATTTGTCTTTGTTAAAATGCTGGTGTGGATCAACTTTATTTTTATAGTCGGCAAAGGCCTGTATTTTTTCAGTTTCCAGATATTGTATCTTGGTTAAACCAATACCGTGCTCGCCAGAAATAACACCATCAAGAGATTGTGCCAGAGCCATAATCTGGTCAACGATTTTGTCAGCTTCATGCAGCATGGCATAGTTATCAGAATGTACCGGTATGTTAGTGTGTACGTTGCCATCGCCCGCATGCATGTGCAGAGCGACAAATAATTTTGCATCTTTAATTTTATAATGGATGCTTTTAAGTTTTTCTCGAACCGGTTTTAAATCCTGTCCGGAAAATATTTCACTTAAAGATTGATAAATTTCATTGCTATATGAAATCACACAATCACGGCGTAATAACAAATCAATTAATGTATCGTTATCTCGGATATTTTTTTGTTCGTCATCCTGTAATAAATTTTTCACCTCGACAGCAGGTGAGTCGAGGTTTTCTAAAATAGCTGACCAGCGTTGTCTGGTGGTTTCAATTAGTTGTTTTGCTGCTTCACATTTATTTTGAATAATTTGTTCAGCTTCTACACTGGTTGCATAGTTATCATCCTCTGGTCTATCTTTCAGGTTGCTGTCCAGGTATTTTGTTATTGCATCACAAATTTTTATTTTATTGCTGATTGCATGATTAATATTGATGCATTCGATACCACGGCTGTATTCGGCTAAGCGTGGCAGTGGAATAACCACATCTTCATTAATTTTAAAGGCATTGGTGTGTGCAGAAATGGCGGCGGTTCTGGCGCGATCCAGCCAGAATCGTTTTCGTGCCTCGGCACTGACGGCGATAAAACCCTGTGCGTTTCTTTTTTTGCAAATATCAATAAGCTGTTTAGCGGCAATATCAAGTTGATCTTCGTTGTCTGAGGCAAGGTCGGCTAACAAAACCATTTTTGGTCGTCCGGCAACATATCCATCTGCACTACTGGATCCATCCGTGCTACTGGCTTTTGTAGTGTACTTAACCGCTTTAATGTAACGCTCATCTAAATGTTCAAGACCGGTCAGTAATATGCTGCCATTGGAATCAATTAGTTGTTTAACTTCTATAATTGCAGGCACTGCTTCGGCGATATCGGTGCCAAAAAATTCCAGGCAGATGGTGCGTTTATGTTCCGGCATTTTATGCAGCAGGAATCGCCCTGAGGTAATGAAACCGTCACAACCTTCTTTTTGAATGCCAGGTAAACCAGATAAGAATTTATCGGTGACATCTTTGCCTAAACCGGCTTTACGAAAATCCTGTCCATGCATCTGTAACAGTTCAGGTTCACCAATGACGGTTTTGCCATCGCTTTCAAAACGAGTAACTTTAAAAGTGACATCGCCCTGCTCATGTATTTTGCCGAGATTATGATTAATGCGTTCGACTTCCATCCACAGACCATCAGGGGTCACCATGCGCCATGAAACCAGATTGTCTAATGCCGTGCCCCAGATAACGGCTTTTTTACCGCCTGCATTCATTGCAATGTTGCCGCCAATGGTTGAGGCATCCTGAGAGGTTGGATCGACAGCAAAAGCATAACCGTGTGCATCCGCTAGATCAGACACACGGCGGGTGATAACACCAGCGCCGCATTCAACAACGGGGTGCTTGTCGGTTGTATCTAAACCAGCTAATTTGATTTGTTTTATCGGGCTTAATGTTTCCAGTTTTTCGGTATTAATAACGGCTGTGTTGGCATAAAGAGGAATCGCGCCGCCGGTATAACCCGTACCACCACCGCGTGGAATGATAGTCAGCCCCAAATCTATACAGCTACGCACAAGGGCAGCCACTTCTTTTTCGGTATCGGGCTTGATGACCACAAAAGGCATGGCAATACGCCAGTCAGTAGCATCAGTCGAATGTGCTACCCGTGCCAGTCCGCTGAAATCAATATTGTTTTTTGAGGTGATTCGAGACAGGGCTTTGGTGGTTTTTTGCCGCAGGCTTATTTGAGATAATAAATCCTGTTCAAAAGTCTCGATGGCGGCTAAGCCATTTTGATGAAGCGTTAAGGCATCGGTATTACCATCGGCACGCAACTCTACCTGTTGTAAGCGGTGTTTTAATGCTTCGATTAAAGAGACACGGCGTTTTTTGTTATTCAGTAAATCATCTTTAACAAAGGGATTGCGCTCGATAACCCACATGTCACCAAGCACTTCAAACAACATACGTGCAGAACGGCCGGTACGGCGAGAGCCGCGAAGTTTCTCAATAATGCGCCAGCTATCCGCACCAAGAAAGCGGATAATAATCTCACGGTCGGAATAGGAGGTGTAGTTATAGGGAATTTCCCGAATTCGAACTGGGTGTGTTTCTGTCATGTATTGCAATAAAGCCTGGCGCTTTGGTGGGTATTTCAAAATAGGCATTATACGCTAACTTATCAAAATTCTTAAAAGCTATTTTTTGCCGCGAAGAGCGCAGGAGTGACCTTTGCGTTCTACGCGGCAAAATATTGTTTTTCTTGACCATCTAACACTTTACCACCATAATTCCACTGTTAGCACTCAGAGTAATAGAGTGCCAGTCGTTACTAATCAGACATGAAGCTTTGAAAAAATCACTCGTACTCAATGATCGCGCTGCTATTTTGCTCAAGCAATTAGTCGCCAGTTATATCCATGATGGTCAGCCAGTCGGCTCCAGGCAACTGGCACAGGACGCGGGCCTGAATATTAGCTCAGCAACCATCCGTAACGTGATGTCGGGTCTTGAGAAAAAAGGTCTGGTCGTTGCCCCGCATACTTCAGCCGGCCGTATTCCGACTGAGCAGGGTTTGCGTCTGTTTGTCGATAGCCTGCTTGAAGTACAGCCGATTGAAGATAAGCTGGTTAGTCAGCTGCAACAGCAGTTGGATCCTGATATGGATGTTAATGAGTTAGTGAATCAGGCATCGCAACTGGTTTCACAAATGACGCAAATGGCCGGCATCGTCAGTATGCCGAAACAGAGCAGTGCAAAACTACGCCATATTGAGTTTTTACCACTACCTGAA
>JAFLJY010000108.1 GCA_022712755.1 Gammaproteobacteria bacterium | reverse complement strand
AGTGCATTGGCGTTGCTTTGCAGATTGGTAATGCGTTCATCAAGATCGAGTGAAATCTTGATTTTTTTGCTGGAGAAGAGTGAAGTCTGGAAAACATTGCTGAGGTCGGTGATGATGGCGTTAATGTCTACAGCTGAGGTTTCACTGGTTGGTATTTCGGTTTCGCTGAGGCTGTTTAGAATCTGGCTAATGCGTTCAATTTCAGCTTTGATGGTTTGAACATCTTCCTGTGCGGGTTTGTCTTTTTCCAGTTTATAACTGAGAATGCCAAGATAGTTGTTCATTATGCTCAGTGGGTTTCGTGCTTCATGTAATACTTCACGAATTTTATCTTCCAGCTGAGAAGTTTTATCATTAAATCCGGCAGGTGATTTGTCGCTAAACTTGCTGGCGCTGATAGTGTGAGCGATTTCATTAACAAAACGCATTAACAATGGCAGTTGTTTCCACAGTACTTCATGTTGTATTTTATCCACGCCCAGAATCAGCGTACCAATAGCGGCATTATTCATCATCATCGGCAGGCATATTATGCCTGCCTGACCGGTTAGCCCGATTAACTGCCGGTCGATGATGGAGAGTTTATTTGCATTGTTGTCTGGCGGGGCTTCGTCGAATGAATGCTCGGCCTGTTTGTTTAGCAGAGCATCGGTCACCAGGCTACGACCGGCAGTTAGCGGAATGGATATATCGGTGAGTTGCGGTGGTTGCCTGTCTGAGGCAACGGCATTAACCCGGTCGTTTGCGGCATCATATAAAAACAGAATACATTGGCTAACGCCAAAAAGAATGCCGACATGCTGGGAGAGTATATGTAATAAGGACTTGCTGTCTTTGTTTTGAACACCGCTGCGGGACAGATGCTGGTGAATGCCATCGAGCAGCGCAATATTCCTTACCTGCTCTGCGAGCTGTATCTGTTTTAATTCGTCACTGGCGGTTTGTTGTTTGGCGGTTTCGCCATCCATGCCATCAATGGTAAGTATAATTTCTAGTGAGCTGGCGGCCGTTTTGACCTGCTCCTGTGATTTTTCCAGTATTTCAAGTAATAGCGGCTTATTTAACGCCAGTAGTTGTTCTGCGCTATCAAATACCTGCTGGTCTTCTTCTTTAAAGTAACTGCAGGTCAACATATTGGCCAGGTTGATTATTTTTACCAGCGGGTGCGCATCAAGAATGTGCTCTGCCTTCTCGTGGTGGTACAAAACAGCATCATAGATAAAACTGTTTGCGCCATGCTTTTTCAATAACTCAGCGCCTACCTGTAGATGGGTGGAATCGAATTCATCCTGTTCCAGAGTGTGAAAGTTATCGTCTTCGCTTAACTGTGCAAAAGTGGCTGTGTATTTGTCAGGGTAAGCGGTTTCCAGTACCAATTGACCTATGTTGTGTATTAAACCTGTGGTATAGGCCTCATCAGGGCTGCTGTAATTGCAGTGTTTTGCAATGGACCGGGCAACACAGGCGCAATACAGTGAATGCTGCCAATGTTGTTTGAGAAATTCAGTGCGTTCTAGGTTGCTGCGTGAAAAAAATTGCTGTACTGCTGCGGTAACCGCAATGCTTTTTATGGTGTTGATGCCGAGTTGTTGCAGTGCCAGTTTGTCAGACTGTTCTGTATGGCGTTCAATATTGGCCTGCGCTTCTGCATTGTCGTCATTTTTAAGGTATGCCTGGCGATGGCATTGGGAATAAACACGCGTGTATAAACCGGCATCCTGACGCAGAATAGCAGCCAGGTTGCTGAAAGACAGGCTTTCATCGTGGCAAATATGGAGCAATTGAAGCAAAACATGCGGCAAACTTGGCAGTTTGTCCACGTCCACTTTTTGCAAAATTTGTCTGGCTTTTTGGGTCATTATTATTATGGTTTATTTATTCGTTTTATAACATTTTAATGGCTTCAATTCAGGTTATACGTGCATAAACAGTTTTGCTTTTTTACTGGCATTCTATTTTTAATGCTCAATTAGTAGCAAAAATAATCGAGAATGTAGCGCATGTATACTGGGTATTGGTTATGCAATAATCATGCAAATAATAATTTATCTAATATTTTCAATGACTTAAATAATTTTTATTATTAACTGGATTTAAAAGTGTAAAGAATGCCAACAAAAAAATACCGACATCTTATTTTTAAGAATAATGCAAAAAATAATTTAGTTAGTATATTCAATAGTTTATACATGGATGTATCATATATAAACTTAAAAGCGTAAAGAATATCGACATAAAAACGCCTGTGTTTATTCTTTTGGGCCTTTTTGAGTTTTATCAGCTTAAAAAAATGGGTGGTACTTGATAGGTGGTCTGGGAATTTACTTGCCAGATAGGCGCCAGGCCTGCGATGCCCTATGCAAGCCCTAAAAATAAAAAATCACATGCTGCGAATCCATGGTGCCTGGGCAACACTTAATCTGCCCGGTCAAGTGTCAATTATCTTGACTACTCTGTAGTATGGTTGGGTGTCTGGGCTTAATATCCAAAGAAAAAAAGTACTGTGCTTCGTTTTCACAGTCTATTCTTTTGCTTTTATGTAAATTTTTACAAAGCAGTTACTTTTCACGTATCTTTTTACGTTTCAGATTGTATTCGTTAAAAGTTTTGTCTGTTTGATTTATGCAGTCATTCCAGTTTATTGGTGTTAGCTATGTCACCTGAGATTATATTTTATTTGTCAATAAATTCAATGATACTTTCAACCATTTCATCGGCATACAGGTCACGGAAGCTATGACCGGCACCTTCTATGATATTAAGCTGAAAACCGTGTTCGTCTGATAACGGCTGAACAATGCTTCCTAAATTTTTAATCACCTTGTCTTCAGTGCCGGCGATAATTAATAGTGGTTTTTTAATTTTTGGCATTAAATAAGGCGTGTCCATATTTGAATTGTCATTATAGTAAGAAACAAAAGCATCAGCGGTTGCTGTCGTGTCTTTGCAATAAATGAAATCAATGTTTTTTAGTAGGGTACTGCCATTGCCTGCTTGTACTAGATACTGAGATTCTTTTAGTAAAGGATTCAAATCCTTCCCGTATTGCTCTTTATAGCTTTTTGTTACGTACTTCATGCTCCAGGTTTGTGGCGCAATTAATACTACTTTCTTAATTAGTTCCTCATCACGTTCTACCGCAAACCATGCTGTCTGATTTCCGCCTCTGGAATGTCCTAACAGGACAACCTGTTTCGCCCCGTGCTGTTTCAACCAGTCCAGCCATACACCAATCTCATTCAACGCATCAGTATGTTTGTGGTTATGAGCTGTGCTGCAGTCATAGAATTCATGTCGGTTATCAAGTCCAAGACTTAGGTTAATCGCCAGGCTGCTTACATCTTGCTCACTTAATAGTTCCTGAACAGTAGCCATGATTTCCATTTTGTTATGAGCCAGTGTGCCATGGGTCATCAGCACTACTGTGCCAGTGGGCCAGTTAGCTACTTTTTCCAGATTAGCGTTTAATGTAACGCCCTGGTGTTTGAGTGTGACTTCTTCTGCTGATACGGTTGGTGAAATTAAAATTAGTAGTGGCAGTAATACTGTTTTAATAAAGTTTAGTTGTTGCAATGTTGCTCTCCGATAGGATTTTTATATGCTTTCGTGTGTAGCTATGTGAAATTATAG
The DNA here is from genome assembly GCA_022712755.1 of Gammaproteobacteria bacterium. Taxonomy (GTDB): domain Bacteria; phylum Pseudomonadota; class Gammaproteobacteria; order SZUA-229; family SZUA-229. The sequence continues at coordinate 1,095 of JAFLJY010000108.1, read as the reverse complement.
AGAAAGATTTATGCGCCAGTCTGGCTTTCTTCAACAGGAAGACCAGCCGATTTCCACTCAGGGTAACCATCTTCCAAACGCCGGGCGTTAATCCCTTTTTCTCGCAAACGTGCAACAGCATCAAATGCCAGTATACAGTGGGGGCCTCGGCAGTAAGCGATAATTTCCCGATTTTCACTATCCAGATTGCCGAGCTCTTCAAGCCGTTGTTCTAATTCGTGGAGCGGAATATTGACAGCGCCTGGTACGTGTCCCGCTGCGTATTCTTCTGGTGGGCGTACATCAAGCACTGTTATCAGCCCATCGCGGGCACGCTCCAGTAATTCTTCGCGTGGTATTGGCTCCAGGTTATCTTTCACTGTTAAGTAAGTATTTACCAGATGTTGCACATCGGTCACATGTCGCTCGGCAACTGCACGTAAGGCATTTAGAAGTTTGATAACGTCATCACCGCTTATGCTGTAATAAACCTTCAATCCTTCCTTTCGACAAGTGACCATTCCAGCGTGGCGAAGTTGTTGCAGATGCTGGGAGGTGTTCGCCACCGTTAGACTGGCCACTTGACTGAGCTGTTCAACGCTACGCTCACCCTGCGCCAGAAATTCCAACAACTCTAGTCGGTTGCCGTTGCTAAGGGTTTTGCCTACCCGTGCAAACTGGGCAAACAGGTCATGTTTAAAGTTTGTGCTTGACATCGTTCAAAATTCCATTATTCTAGTAATCAACTAATCACTTGAATAGTATATTAGTGAAATAATTATAGCATAACCTGTTGATCCCGCAATTCGCTGAGCGCCGATAAGGTTCTTGTGTTTTTAATGAGTAAAAATGAAAAGGTGTTTTTGTGAGAGAAGAAAACTTATCTTTACGTGCCAAATACAATGTCACAGCCATGTTTTATGACATATTGGATTATCCATGGGAGCGTATTTACAGAGAATGGCGGCCAGGTTTGTTAGGTGATTTGCGTGGAAAGGTACTGGAAGCGGGGGTAGGGACAGGAAGAAATTTCCAATACTATCATGAGAACATTGAATTAACAGGTGTCGATCTAAGTGATGTCATGTTGAGAAAAGCCGCAAAGAAGGCAAAAAA
>JAFLJY010000107.1 GCA_022712755.1 Gammaproteobacteria bacterium | reverse complement strand
AAAAAACTCATTCATCGCCAACTTGTGGAGGAAAAACCACCATGAAACACACTATATCATTAGCAATACTACTCACGCTATTTACAACGCCTGCTTTTTCCTGGGTAATTACAGCTGACTTTGAAGAAGGTAATGTGGGGAATAACGCCCAACTACCAACAACTCAGGACGCTTTTCATGGCACTGCAGACAACAGCAAAATTGCTAACTCACCCGTTTACTCTGGCTCTCAGTCTGGCAGCGTTTTGGCGCTGGCTGGAGAAACAGGCTTCGGCAGATGGGGAGGGAGTTTTGACTTCCCGGATCTTAAACAAGGTGATCAACTCTGGTGGAAGGTTAATGTGTTCTACCCGGCAGGCTGGGAATTTAAAAATAGTGGCGAGGGCTTGAAGTTTATGCGTATCCACGTCAGAAGTTCAGGCGGTGCAAATGAAGGATATCACAGCACTTTAATAAAAGGTGGGTCTACAGGCGGACTAATCAATGTTAATACAGAAGTGGATACAACTTTCTGGGACAACAACCCTATCTGGCCTGAGAATGATCCAAATTCCCCTAGGGGGCTTGGAACACCCGCTGCGCGCGACCAATGGATTACCTACGAAATGCAAATTAAATTTCATTCGGAAGCCAACCAGGGAATTTACCGCGTTTGGCAGGACGGCATTCTAATATTTGAAGACTTGAAAACACCCACTTTAAGAAGTTCGGCATCCAGCTCTGATTTCGTATATTTTTACACATACTGGAATGATGGTGCACCTAAAACACAGACATCTTATGTTGACGGCATTGTACTCACCAATGAAATACCCAGCAAAAAAGATGCACATGGCAACCCATTTATTGGCGTAAGCACATCCGTACCTGTATCTGTATCTGCACCTGCACCAGAACCTGTACCTGTACCTGTACCTGTACCTGTACCAGAACCTGCAGCAGAACCTGCACCTGCACCAGATACACCATCTGCCGCGCTGGAATGCAACAATTGGCAACAACAGCACCCGGAATGGTTATGGTGTGATGACTTTGAAGACGACACCTCTCTGGAAAAAAATTATTTCGAAGTCAACCGTAGCAATAACTTTGGGGTTTATAAGGATGTTTCTTTTGGTGGCCAGGGTGCGATAAAAGCCACCTACCTCCCTGGTGTGGCCGAATCAGGGAACTTGAAATTTAGCTTCGGACGAACCCCCGTGCAACCAACTCGTTACACCACTACTAACTTTGACGAAGTGTACTGGCGGTTTTATGTAAAACATGAATCAGACTGGAAAGGCAATCCATATAAATTGACGCGTGCAATGATTTTTTCCGGCAGCAACTGGACGCAAGCGGCTATTGGTCACATTTGGGAAAACACTAGCCTTGGCCTTCAAACAGATCCTGTTTCACTTGTTTCTGGTGATACAGTACTCTCACAGAGTTATAATGATTTTGCAAATATGAAATGGCTTGGCGGCAAGTCAGGCAACCTTGAAATATTTGCACCTGAAAATGTTGGCAAATGGCAATGCATAGAAGTTCGTATGGCACTAAACACACCCAACCAGGGTAACGGTGTTTTAGAATTCTGGATTGATGAACAACTACAGGCCTCCAGCAGCAATCTTGATTTTCGTGGCGGTTATACTGAATATGGAATTAATGCCATATTTATTGAGAACTATGTTAATCCTGGCGCACCAAAGCAACAATCTCGCTACATTGACAATCTTGTTATTAGCAAACAACGCATTGGTTGCAACGCTGGAACCAATAACATCGCAGCACCCAAACCCCCGTCCGGTATATTTACACAATAACGTGCGTACATAGTATTCTTACTTCTATGCGAAACACCGCGAATTTGCAACCATACCTTATATAGTGCCAAGGATGGCAAAAACCAGGGGCAACTAAAAATCACACATGGCAGTTAAGTTACCATAATGGTAGCTTAACCTACTCATGCACGAACAGTTAAAGTGCTTCTGTGTTCTTAATTTGCTTTTTTGATATCTGATGCAACGCCACAGTCATTGCCAACTGCACCCAGAACATTGGATAAAACAGTATCGAAAAGAAAAAACTGGCGACTGCAGATCCGACCAGCCCACCATCTAAACCATGCGCCATGTATAAGATAAACCGGTTATCACTTTGTCTGGCGTTTTTACGCGTTCGCGTATTTAGTACAAACATAAACAATATTGTTGAAACGAATAGTAAAAAACCCGTGACTCCCAGTTCAGATGCAGCTTCAACATAGGTATTATGCGTATCCACGCAGTAGCTTTTTTTACCAACACCGTGAGGATTTACAAAACGACAGTATGCCAACCAGTTCTCATACCCCACTCCCAGGAAAGGCTTGTCCTTTACAACGTCCATACCAAAGCCCCACAACGACAGCCTTGCTTCTGACGTGCTGTCCTCGCCCATTCCCTGATACTCTGCCAACATCTCATCGGGTAGCACTGCATAGGTAGCCGACCCTAAAACGAAAAGTATCGCTACGGTTTTAACAAGGTGCTTACTTTTCATAATAAACCACAACACGGTAGCCACCACCCCTAACTGCGCACCACGAGAACTGGTGGCAAGAACCGTAACCAGACCTGTTATCGGTAGCAGATAAAATAGCAGTTTTTTATATCGTCCCCAGTGTATCTGCAGCGCAAGAATAAAAGCGATGGCCAATGGTACAAATATAGTCATCTGAATGCCAAAATCGCCCGCATTACGAAACCAGCCTGGAGAACCCGTTACACCCCATGATGTATATGAGAACCCTCGCGCCGCAAAACTGGTAAAACCATGTTGCGACATTTTAAAATTCAGCAGAAAAAACAGTAATGCAAACAGGAGAAATCTTTTCTCTGTATTTACAACCGCAATAAATAAAAAATACAGAATGACCCAGTTAACAAATATATCAATTTTTTCCCAGGAAATAGACGGACGAAATGCAAACGCACTGGACAATAAAATAACAATAAAAAAAGCAACGATAAGACCGTTGCCAGGACTTTTAACCCAGGTAGCCGTCTTGTCAGAAATCGCTGTCACACAAGCAAATAACAAAGAAAGCAAAGCCCAGGGCAAAATATCAATAACAGGATAAAGTGACTGCGGTCTAATGTACTCAAAAAAAAGATAGGCACAGAGAAACCAGAATGAAACATGCTCCTGTTTCAAACCTTTCCATAAAGAGCCTACCTTTACCTCATAGAAGTCTTGTATCTCAACAGCTTTATTTACTGATTTTGCCGGCAATTTCATATACGGTTTTTTCTATGTAATTAAAACAGTTATTAAAGTAAGCTGATGATGAGCCGTAAGGGTCATGAATATGCGGCATGGCTGGTGTACCCCATAGCCCCAACAGAGAACACTGGCCACCCACTGGCAAGTTATCAACTAAGTACTCACCCTGCCATGGCTCCATAGCTAATAACAGATCAGATTTTTCAAATGTCAGTGATTGCACAGTCGTCGTCTTATGCTTGCTAAGATCAAAACCCCTGGTAGCACTTATTTTTAATGCCATCTCATTTGCAGGCTTACCTGTTATAGTATCTATACCACATGATATAGATTCAACGCCGATTGAATTAGCGACCACTTCGGCGTATGCGCTCCTACAAATATTGCCCTTGCAGACAAAAACAAGTCGATCTACAGAATCCCAATCAATTTTACGGTATACATGGTACTTACCTAAAATAGACAAAACACGATGCTGATATGTCAACAATGCGCCTCGTCGCGTACCATAATTATCCACAAACCAGCGATGTTTTTGGTGAGAGTCCTTGTTTAATGACATGTTGTTTCTACAATGTTTTTGGTAACTGAATATAGGATTGTGGTAATAACCGAAATCCACGAACGAACAATTTTCGCTAATGCTTTGATTACACCAATCACGTAGTTTACACAAATTATTACGACAATGAAAAACGCATCCTGTTTTTAGCAAATTCTGCCCGCAAAACAACAACCCTAAGATAATCCCGCAAATTTGATTATGGCATGGCTAAAAAAACAATTATAATCGACAAACCTTAATCCACTGCCTGCTTGAAGCCCCAATGAAAAAAGTTTTAGTATTAGACGCAAGCCAACGTAGCGCCCTTGCCGTCACGCGCTCACTAGGTAACCAAAATATCCCGGCATTCACCGCTGAAGAAACGATGACTACTTTGGCTGGTTCCTCTAAATTCAGTAAGCAGCATTTTATATACCCTTCTCCAGGATTGCACCCTAAGCAATTCATTCAATCACTAAGCACGCTGGTCAATGAGTTACATATTGACATCTTACTGCCCATGACTGAACTCACCACCATGCTGTTGCTAATGCACAAGGCTGAGTTTCCAGATACCGAGATTCCATTTCCTGGCCTGGATACAGTTGAATCCCTATCCAATAAGTGTTTATTGATGCAAATGGCTGATTCACTCAATATTCCGATTCCGCGCACATGGTATGCCAATGACCCTGATGACTTACCGTGCGAACTTGAAGATCTACCTTACCCCATTGTTCTTAAACCGGGAAAATCCTGGCTATTACACGAAGGGCAATGGCGGCGTGCTGCCGTTCAATTTGCTAATGATAGTGTAGCAGCAAAAAAAATTCTTGACACTGACTGGGCATTTAAAGCGCATTCTTTCATGATTCAGGAAACGGTAGCGGGCCATGGCGCGGGCGTGTTTGCCATCTATGATAACGGTAAGCCTCTCGCTTTATTCGCTCACCGACGATTACGGGAAAAACCACCCAGTGGTGGCGTTAGCGTACTTTCTGAAAGCGCTCTGGTTGACCCCGTGTTAGGCGCACACGCGCAAACATTGCTGAACAAGGCCAACTGGCACGGCGTTGCCATGGTTGAATTTAAGGTAGCGCCCGATAGCACGCCCTATTTAATGGAAATCAATACGCGATTCTGGGGCTCGTTACAACTGGCGATTGATGCCGGTGTTGATTTCCCTAAATTGTTATATCAGCTAGCCTGTGGCGAACAGCCGGAACCCGTCACCTCTTATAAAGCCGGAGTAAAACTGCGCTGGTTACTTGGTGACCTGGACAATCTTTATTTAACACTGAGGAATAAACAGACCCCTTTTAGAACCAAAACCAGAGCAATATTACGCTTTATTACACCTTCGCCATTCTCTACCCGGCATGAAGTAAACCGTATGAGTGATATGAAACCTTTCTGGTATGAGTTACGGCAATATATACGCGATCTTATCGGCAAATAGGATTTATTTATGCACAGGCGCTATTAACCCGGCAATAACTTAGCTGTCTACCATAAATCGATCATATAGCCGGGCATAAGCATCAAGCATCACCTGTATATCATAAGTTTCAATAGCATAAACTTTTGCGTTGCCTGCCATACTGGCTTGTAACTCAGAATCCGAGGCAAACATCTCAATCGCCTCTGCGATGGCAGCAGGGTTACCTACTTCAGTCAGCACCCCATTCTCTCTATGGCTTATCAGGCCCACATAACCACCGCATCGTGTTGCCACCATCGGTCTAGAAGCCACCATCGCCTGTATCGCAGAAAGCGGCAAACCTTCTGAAATTGATGTTGACAGAAATATATCAATATTCGCGAGAAAATCTGCAGCATCATCGATAAACCCCAGAAACTGCACTCTTTCCTCAAGACCCAGTGTTTTTCGCAAAGCCAGCAGCTCATCAAACAGCTTGCCTTTACCCTGGCCTGCAATAACAAATCGATAGGAATGTGAGCTCTGCTTGAGCAAATCGGCGGCCTTTAATAATAAATCATAACCTTTGGCGGGTCGGATATTACCCAGGCTGCCTATTATGATGTCGTCTTCATGCCAGCCGTATTTCTGCCTGAGGTCATTAGAATGCGGTCGCACAAAGGCTGCGGTATCGATACCATTATAAATAACAGCAGCCTTGTTTTCCTTAAGTGAAGTTCGACTAATAATGTCCTCAAGCAGACTGTCTGTCACCGCGACTATACAGCTTGCTCCGGCATTGATTGCACCAAATTTAAGCCCTTTTAAACGCTCATTTTCACCAATATCAACAACACCATGAAAAGTTGCTACAACGGGCGTAGCTGTTAGTAAACCGGCTAATGAACAGTACACATTTGCGCCTAACAAATGCGACTGAATTAAGTCTACCGATTCATCTCGAATAATTTTTCGTAAGCCTGCCAGGTAGCGAAAATTAAAAGAACCTTTAGCATCAAGCAAAACTGGTTTAATCCCTCTGCGACACAGCTCCTCATAAACCCAGCCTTTACCCCGAATCACCACCACTGAACGGTATTTATCTTTCGGTAGACGTGTGGCAAGATCTATAAATACCGTTTCCGCACCTCCCGGACCCGTGGTATCAATTATATGTAATATGGTTTTCATAAATAATGCCTTTTCCCTGTGAAGTGGGCTACATTACAATAGCCACTTGTAATAAACCAGCGCAGTAAACCAGCCTAAATAACTATCCGACATGAACGTCAGAAACAATAACGTAATACCGCAATCTATTAAACGCCAGGTCAAACAAAGCATCAAGCGAAGTCTGCAGCATATCGCGGCTGCATTTGGGCGACATACCCGCGCGAATAAAGAGGCACAACTTCTTATTCTGATGTACCATCGAATATTGCCGCACAATGATGAACGCACAAAATCTGAAGAACCTGGCATGGTGGTTACGCCAGAAACATTCAAGCAGCATATGTCTATTCTTAACGACTATTTCAACATCATTAAATTATCTGACTGGGTTCAACTGAAGCAAAACGGCAAAGCACTACCAGCCAACGCCTGTGCGATAACCTTTGATGATGGCTGGGCAGACAACTATGAATTCGCCTTCCCTATTTTGCAGGAGTTAAACACCCCTGCTACCATTTTTCTTGTCTCCGACATGATCGGTACTGATGAAATGTTCTGGCCAGAACGACTTGCCCGCCTCATCACCACCATTGCCAGCAACTACCCACAGTACTGGTCACACCCGGAGCTGTCCTGGCTACAGGACAATCCGGAAAATTATTTATTTTCAGACACACCTCCTGACAGTGAGGAAATATCCCGCCTGTGTGCCAGTGCCAAAAAATATTCTGATGATGAAATACATATACGACTAACGCATATCGAAAATATTTTACAACTGGATATTGATAACGGCGCCCCTTCATTACTCAACTGGCAGCAGGTGATAGACATGATCAATACCGGGCTAGTGGAAATCGGCAGCCACACCTGCCGGCACATACGCTTAAATGAACAGACACCTGCCGAAGTAATCAAACAGGAAGTTTTTAACAGTAAAAAAGAAATTGAAAAACATACTGCACAGACAATCAAAACCTTTTGCTTCCCCAATGGCGACTACACCCCGAAAGCACTGGAGCTGGTAAAGCAAAACTATCAAGGAGCTGTCACCACACAATCTGGCTGGAACACTGCGGATACAGACACTCACCAGCTACAACGAATCGGCATTCACCAGGATATCGCCCATGATAAAACGTCTTTTCTGGCGCGCATATCAGGCTGGATGTAATTTAAAATGATAAAAGCACAAAAAACCAGTAGCCAGCTGCAAGCAACTGACGATCAGTTAGTCGCTTTAGGCAAACTTCAGCAGCATGTTGATGTGAAAAAACAACTGAAAGAGGCTCAATTTCAGTGTAAAAAAATATCCCGGCAGATTGGTGAAGCAAAACGCAGCAAACAACCGACCGAACAGCTGATGCACGCCATGCAGGAGCAGGGGCGCACTGTTACTGATTTAAAAACCCGACTAAACGGGCTAACTGAAAAAATATCCGGCTATTTAGAGCCTGAAACGGAGCCTGAAAATAAGCCTGAAAACACCCTGAAAAAACCAGCATTACCGCCAGCACGTGTGCATGTTAAACATAACCCCAACAATGAACAAATATCAATCGCACAACTAGCTAACAATAATGGGCAATGGAACCAGTACGTCGAATCGAATCCCGCTGCCTCACTTTACCATCGAGCCGAATGGAAAGAATTAATCAATAACGTATTTGGACATGAATGCTATTTCTTCTATGCCAGCAGTAATGAGCCGGGCAGTAATAAGCCCGGCAAAAAGGAACCTGCTGGTAATGAGAAAATTGTAGGTATACTCCCTCTGGTACGTCTGAATAGTAAACTTTTCGGTGACTTCATGGTTTCAATGCCCTACTTTAATTCTGGCGGGGCTATCGCCAACAGCCTGCTAATTGAACAAAAACTGATGACTGCTGCAAACGACTTCGCTGCAAAAATTGGCACTGCTCATATAGAGTACCGTGATGACATTACTCGCGACGAACTACCGGCTCGCACTGAAAAAGTAAACATGATTTTATCCATGCCAGAAACCGAAAATGTGTTATGGCAGACTTTTACACCAAAATTACGCGCACAAATAAGGCGTGCGCAACGCGAAAACATCCAGATAAAGAGCGGTGGCACAGAATGCCTGACAGATTTTTATACTGTCTTTGCACGCAACATGCGTGACCTCGGCACGCCTGTATATGGAAAAAAATTCTTCAATAACATTTTGCATACTTTTTCCGAAAACAGCAAAATCATCACACTACACCATAAAGGTCGCCCGGTGGCAGCCGCTTTCCTGCTAGGACACAAAGACACTTTAGAAATACCGTGGGCATCTACAATCAAAGATGTTAACCATTTGAGCATAAACATGCTGTTATATTGGGAAGTATTAAAGTTTGCCGTAAAAAACCAATACCAGTATTTTGATTTTGGTCGTTCCAGTAAGGATTCTGGTACATTCCGTTTCAAGCAACAGTGGGGTGCAAAACCAAAACAACTATTTTGGCACTACTGGTTGTCAGATAATGCTGAAATGCCCAAGCTCAATCCAGGCAACCCAAAATTTGCGCTGGCCATAAACGTGTGGCGAAGAATACCGGTTTTTATCACAAAATTGATTGGGCCTTTTATTGTTAAAAACTTACCCTGAAAAATTCAGTAAACAAGAACAAGCATCAGGATGATTACTTGAAAAAACGACTAAAAAAGATGCTCATTCCCATGCTGGCAAGCCGGCAGATAGCCAGTATCGCCCATCGCCTGTTTAATTACGGAACACCTGTTTTCATGCTGCATCGTATTACCCCTCATGGACAGCCAGCAGAAGGTAAAACCGACCCCGATCACCTGCGCAACTGCCTGCAATACCTGCATAAAAACCACCATACCTGCATCTCTCTGGAACAGCTTATTTCGTCTCTCCATGATAATAAACCACTGCCAGCCAAAACCGTTTGTTTTACTATGGATGATGGTTATATCGACCAGGCACAGATTGCTGCCCCTGTGTTTCTTGAATACAACTGCCCGGTTACACTCTTCGTTATCACCGATATGCTGGATCATATTGCCTGGCCATGGGATGCCAAAGTGTCCTGGATTATTGAAACATCACAGCAATCATCACTGGAATCCAGCGCGGTAATAAAGCAACTGGGTATTAATAATGGCAAAATCGCCAATAAGCGCAAGCTCAGACGTTCAATTCAAAATGCTATTAAAACACTAGATGTCAAAGTTATTCCTGATATTTTACAACAACTTGCTGATTCTGCTGGCGTAACTATACCCGACACACCACCACCCGATTATCAACCCATGAGCTGGAACGATGCTCGCCAGCTCGAAAAACAGGGAGTCTGTTTTGCGCCACATTCTGTCTCACATAACATCATGTCTAGACTTGACCAGGAATCCATGGAATGGGAAATCAATCAGGCCTGGCAATTAATTTGCAATGAACTTAAAAACCCGCTTAAAGTGTTTTGTTATCCAACGGGTAGACCTGCCGATTTTGGCAGGCGTGAAATAGAAGCATTAAAAAAATCTGGTTATCTGGGTGCTGTCTCGGTCACGCCCGAGTTTGTTAAGAACAATAAACAGTCTCACAACTACATTTTCTCCTTACCAAGGCTGGCATTGCCAGGCAATATGACTGATTTCATCCAGTGCTGTAGCTGGGTGGAGGGCATAAGAGCAACTCGTAGCAACAGGTAAAAAACCATATAGAACAAGGCACATTCTGCCTACAATATGGCATGGCAGCGCCAGCAAACGACGGATCTAGCAAAAAAATTATTCGTTACATCCAAACAGCTTGTCACATTTGATGCACGAACTCCAACGAATTGAGTAGCTACAACTCCCCTTAATAAACACTCGCAGTCCAATTTTATTTTTTTCTTAATGCCCGAACGACACCAGTTGCCAATTTCTCGAATCGAAATTTCAGCCGAGGGCGTTGCCATATAAGCCAAACCAGGTCCTCCGTCAGATCACTCAATGTGCTTTTATAGCGTGAATAACCATGCATAAAATCATATAGCTGCATGGCATTATCGCGGTTATATACCACCGCCATGGCGTGCGCCAGGTAACCTGGTTTTATTCGGTTGTTATCGGAATAATTAAACCCCATCTGCAAAACATATACTCGGTTATTCCACACGTAATTAAATAGATAAGCGATATCCTGATGCTCATTCGCCACCCTTATCATCTGAATTTCACCCAAAGCAAAACGTTGCTGAATGAGATAACGGTGAAATTTTTCCCACTTATCTTTAAAGGCATGGCTCTCACCTTTTTTCTGCCAACGTGCCACGTGTAATAATTTTAATGCATCTAAAAAAACCAACGCCTGTTTAACGTCATTGGCTATTTGAAATAAAACCGGCGAATGTTGCTCGTATTGGCGGTGAGAATATCGAATCTGCGCACGGGTGTTTTTGCTTAATGTTGCTAAATAGGCATCCATACCTGATTCAAATTTGCTCAGATCAACCTGCCAGGATGGTGATTTAAGCTCTACAAAATAGCGCAGGCCATTAACCTCACACTGCGCCAGACTGGAATAAGCTGGCTGCTGTGACAATGCACCAAAATGAAATTCATCTATTAGCGGAAATTGCCTTGATAGGTGCTCCAGGGTGTGTTGATACACCGCCTGCTCGCATCCGGTTTGTGCCAGCAGACCATTGTACTCCATAACCATATTGTTACCCGCAAGCGGGTATTCATTCAGAAACATGACCTTGCAACGAATCATTTTTCGCCGGACGAATTCAGCGGAAACAAATAAACCAAGACCAACCAGTGCATCTCCCTGATACACTCTGACAAGTGTTACCTGTTGCTCAAGTGCTATTACCTTCAACCAACAACTTATCCAGCCCCAGCTTTGAAAATAACTGCAATCACAGCGGCTTTGTAAATCCTGCCATTCTGCCTGTACTTGTGCAGGATGTCTAAGCTGCTCTGACGAGACTTTATAAGCTAGCATAGTGCAAATATAAATAAGGGCATGGGTAGTATCTCAACAAAGTCAACGCTGTCATCTCGACCATAGGGATGTGCCGTTTACGAACCTAAGGATGGAAATAACAGCCCTGTTTTTATTAACTCATTTATTAAGGCGCTTCAGGCCTCCTATATCAAACCCTGATTTTGCAGCACCTTTTCAACCGTAGTAAACTGAAAATCCGAGGCAAGTTTGTGTAGCCTGTGTTCGCATTTATCCAGATTATTATAATGCCTGAAGCGTGAAAATCGGCTTGCTGATATACGCGGCTGCTCAGGGTCGATTTCCCAGGGGTGTAGATAAAAAATAAACGGCTCTTTCCTGCGATTAACCTGCCGCAAGCCGGCGCGACTCAACCAGTAGGGATAAAGGCGAAAATAACCACCACCGGCTATAGGCAGACGATAACTCATAATCCTGGCGGTGGATAAAGGAAACTCAACCAGTTTATGACCTGCAGGGGTATCTAATGTGTAAGGAAACTCGGGACTATCGGGTATGCCATAGCGGTCATGGCGCACCGGAAATATGCTGGAATCATAATCAAACCCTGCTTCAGCGAGGATATCCAATGCCCATAGTGAACGTTTGGTAATTGAATAGCTGGCTGCACGATAACCTCGAACTGGTTGCCCAATAATATTTTCCAGAATACTTTTTGCACGTATTGTTTCCTGACGAAACACTTCAGGACTCTGGTTGTACACCAACTGATGACTATAACCATGAGAGGCTACCTCATGCCCTCTTTTTGCAATTTCAAGAACCAGATCACTAACTCTTTCAGCCACCCAGCCCAATACAAAAAACGTGGCTTTGATCTGATACTCATCAAACAAATCTAATAATTTATGAGTATTTTGTTCAACACGCAATGGCTGGCTATCCCAATCATGCTGACTAATACTGTCAGCGAATGCCGATACCTGAAAGTAGTCTTCGACATCAACAGTCAATGCGTTTTGAACAGACATCAACTATCACTCACCACTGATAAAACTAACGATGTCAGCACCCATAATCACAGTATTGGACAGCGCACCACTAACGATCATCACCGTAATACCCATAGTAATAACCGCTACCAGACAAGCCTTCATTTTTATTTAGCACAAGTCCGACCGCCTGCTCTTCAGGAAGCATTTCCAGCGCTTCTTCAACAAGTGACTGGGGCGTTTTTCCAGCTTCAATAACAAATACTACCTGACCAACCAATCCTGCCAGAATTTGTGTTTGAGGTGTGGGCAGTAGTGGCGGCCCATCAATAACAATAATACGGTCACTGTAACGAGTGGCTATTTCATTTACCAGATCAGACATGCGGTTACTGGACAGCAGTTCAGCAACATACTCGTGCTGTTTGCCTGCAGATACCACACGAAAATTGGGAATATCAGTCTGCAGCAAAACATCAGCTATATTTAAATCATCCCTTTCCAGCACATCTACCAGTCCGCTAACATTTTCAAGGCCCAGTATCCTGCTTACCCCCTGTTTAGCGACATCACAATCCACAAGTAAAACCGTGGTATCCATTTCCTGCGCTATTGACAGTGCCAGGTTGACGGCAGTATAGCTTTTCCCTTCACCAGGTACTGCACTGGTCACAAGAATAAGATTGCCTCGCTCGACCATTGCTTTATTGCGTCCGCAGGCATTAGAAACCAGAGGGCGCTTGATCCTTCTATAGTCATCGTGAATTTCTCGTCCGATATCACTGCCCGGCACTAGCATATTCTGATCTAAAAGCCTTTCCAGTAAATCAATTTTATTGCTGTTATTGCCTGGTAGTTCGTTAACCTTATGATTTACCACAGTGCCTACATCATCGATCTCATCCTGGCTTACTTCAACCAGCTGTGCGATTGTTGTCGGTTGCTGCTTCTTGTTTTCACTATTCATATCATCAAACTCCATGAAGCAATAAAGTCATCAACCAGCTCAGTTGCCGAGTCACTATAAACCATCGCAGCACCATAGATGCTTACCAGCATAAAAAAAACAATCAAAAAGCTCGTCAATTGTAAATACCGTTTTCTTCTATGCCAGGGTGTTAGGTAAAGACCTACTGAGCCTAATACTGGCAGGCCAATTTGCTCTCTAAGCTGGTTTGAAGTAATAAATGTTGGCTGCATACGGTACTTGAAAAACCCCCACCCCAGGCCGACAGCTATCGCTGCAAGAAAAACACCTGACAGGAAAATCAAACGATCTGGCCCTGATGCCATCTTTGGTACGAGTGGCGCTTCAATTATACGGAACTTAATATTGCTGCCAGCCTTTCCGACAGCCTGAGTCAGACGTGCTGATTCTCTTCGATCAACAAAACTAAGATAACGCTCACGCGTAATTTCATAATCTCGGTTCAACTTTACAAGCTTGGCTTCTACCCCAGGAAGTACATCCACTGCCTGCTTAAGCGCTTTTACACTATTTTTCTGTTCTATAATCCTTATTTTTAAGGTTTCTACCTCAATACTGGCTTTGTGTATCTCCGCTTTTAGCTCCTGATAAACCGGATTAAACTCAACCATGCCACCAGTACCGACATCAATAAATTCACCCTCTGAAGTATCATCTTCTTTTATTATCTCAGCTATAATCGCTCTCACCGCTTTAACATCCGGATGCTGCTCTTTATACTGGGTTAACAATGTTTCAAGCGTTTCACGATGCTGACGTAATTTTAAAATCTTTGCTCTGCCATGATCAATATTAGCAAGCAAAGGGGCTTCCCCTTCTAATTGTTTAAGCATCGCTGAATGTCTGCGCTGTGCCAGTCGAAACTCGGCCTTCAGGTTGGCCAGATCATCCTCTTCACGCTGTAACCTGGTATAGTACCCCCCTTTTTCATCGGGCATGAAACCAACATTAACTCGTTTAAATTCAGCCAGTTTATGCTCTGCCTCGATTAATCGAACCTCGTGTTCTTTAATCTGACGATCAAGGAATTCCTGCGCACCCGCTGTGTCCGTTCGTACCGACTCCTGTGTATCTTCAATCAGGGTATTGAGCAATTTGGAGACAACCTGATATGCCAACTCCGGCGTGCTTCCCTGATAGCTCAGTTCATAAATATCGCTACCGCCTCTGCGCCCACGTTGCTCAATCTGCTCAAGCACAATTGCAGCACCTAAATTGTACACAAGCATACCCATTACTTCAGGATCATCCGCCCCAAGCCCCAGATCTGTTTGCTGAATCACATTTACCAGATTTTTACGGCTTAGTAAAATCCGAGACAGGAGATTAATTCCAACATCGACTTCCGACTCTACGGACAGGCCTTCGAGCAGTGGTGACATCACAGACCTGGTGTCAATATGCACCACCGTTTGCGAAGTATACTGATTGGGCAAAACATAAACCACTGCCCATCCACTTAGCGCAACAAAACAGGTGATGACCAACGCCATCCACCTGTACTGCCATATACCATGTAAATAACTGTAACTTTGTACCAACTGAGTCCACATTTTATTTTTACTCTAAAATAATCTTTTCATGCACCGAACAACGCCAGTGCTACATAACTGGTTTAAAAAACCATTCAAAATTTAACCTATGAGCCTATATTCTAGTTTATATACGCGAAAATACTGCTTTTAAACACATAGTATTAATACCTCCATGTTTACCACGAGCCGTTAAGGTCTGTCGGCAATTGCCCGCTTAACATCGCTATCACCAATCATCATTTCGTCTACCGAGGAGCTCGTTGCTGCGGAAAACTGCGCCAGTATTTGACGCGTATTTTCAGACTCATCATCCAGGCTGGCGGCTATTTCTAGAACAGATGTTTGCCGCAAGCCATTCATCAACCCCAGTACCTGTAATGCTTTAGCCTGATACTTATTGACCGCATTCTGCCCGCCAACATTATACCAGTACCAGTCCAGGCATTGTTTGCCATCTTTCTTTTCCAGCACTTGCTCAAGCACCTGCCAGCCGTCAACACTGTGTAATTTTGCCCTTCGATAACCTCTAAGCCAAATATTGTCATCGCTAATACGTTTAGATCGTTACTCAGCTCTTCGCCCTGTTTTCTGCCTGACCGCTTATTTTCCGGGATCCGGCATACCCAGTTTCTTAATAAAACTGTACAGGGAAGGTCGGCTGATGCCCAATGCATCGGCGGCATGAGTAACATTATTGTTGTATATGGATAAAGCACGCTGGATAAGCTCACGCTCCACCCGCTCTCTGGCATCACGCAAGTTTAATAACAGCAAGTGGTCTTTGTCCTCGGCAAAACCCAAATCAGTTGTCAAAATCTGCTTGCCTTCAGCAAGTACTACCGCACGTTTGACCCGGTTTTCCATCTCACGAACATTACCAGGCCACTCATAAGCGTCAATTTCTGCACGTGCCGAATCGGTAAAACCACGAAAACTGCGACCATGCTGCAAACTGAACTTATCCAGAAAAGTTTGCGCCAGCAATGCTTTGTCACCGTCACGATCACGTAGCGCAGGAATTTCAATAATGATTTCACTGATTCTGAAAAACAGGTCTTCACGAAAGCCACCACTTTTAATCAGTTGGTCGAGCTTACGGTGTGTAGCACAAATGATGCGCACATCAACTTCAATGGTCGCACGCCCGCCCAGGCGTTCA
Organism: Gammaproteobacteria bacterium; assembly: GCA_022712755.1. Classification (GTDB taxonomy): domain Bacteria; phylum Pseudomonadota; class Gammaproteobacteria; order SZUA-229; family SZUA-229. The sequence goes on along the minus strand of JAFLJY010000107.1, from coordinate 6,492 downwards.
ATCACACGTTCCTGCAAAAAACGTAACATTTTCGCCTGTAAAGACATTGGCATATCACCAATTTCATCCAGAAAAAGGGTGCCGCCGGTGGCAGCTTCAATCTTGCCTCTGGTTTGCTTTACCGCACCGGTAAAGGCACCTTTTTCATAGCCAAATAGCTCACTTTCAAGTAAATTATCGGGTATGGCTGCACAGTTCAGTGCCACGAAGGGTTTGCCTTTACGTGGACTTAAACGGTGCAAAGACCTGGCGAATAGCTCCTTACCGGTGCCACTTTCACCCAGTATTAGTGCGGATGCGTCTGTCGGCCCGACTTTCTCCACCAGTCTGCAAGATGCCAGCATGGTCGCGCTGGCAGCAATAATGCCATCCAATGGTGAATTGCGGTTTGCTAATGCCAGCCGCCGGTTTTCCTTTTCGAGTTCATGTAACTGATAGGCACGATCAACGATCAAACCTAAAACATCAGGCTCTATCGGTTTTTGATAAAAATCATAGGCACCGTGAGAAATGGCTTCCAGGGCATTTTTCTGCTCATCATTGCCCGTCACCACAATGACCTTGATATGTGGCGCCAGCTTCAACATTTCTTTTAGTGTAGCCAGACCTTCAGTGGCATTGGCAGCATCCGGTGGCAAACCTAAATCCAGCGTAACTACGGGCATATGATGCTGCCTTAATAATTTAACTGCAGAGACACGGTCACTCGCAAGGTAAACCTGGTAACCTTCAAAAGACCATTTTAATTGCTTCTGTAATCCGAGGTTGTCTTCAACAACCAACAGCGGCTTTAACGCGTTGTTTACCATCACTGTTATTAAATTCCTTAAAATTTAAGTAACTACTCAGTTACGGTGTATTTTTGTGCTCGCTGAGCAGTTGCGAAATTAACCCTTTAACCAAAATAAATCGTCACTTAAGCCAGGCGACTAACGTCAGCACATTGCATTGAATACAATGGGATTTGCAGGGTAATTATAGCGCCTTTTCCAGGTTTGCTTTGCGCATTAATATCACCGCCCATCTGGCGAATAAACTCTCTGCTTTCATACAAACCAATGCCCATTCCTGCATTACCTTTTGTGGTATCAAAAGGTTTAAACAGTCGGTGCCGAATAAAATCGGCGTCCATGCCATGACCATTATCCTTGATTTTGATTATATGTCTATTTTCCACAGTAGACAGTATGACTATGACTTCACCATCATCTGCTGTCGCCTGCTGTGCATTTTCGATCAGATGCGCAAGCACATTTGCCATGCGTTTTTTTTCCAAAAAAACCATGCCAGACTCGGCAAGCACCTTAAATTGAGGCACTGGTAACAAGTGCTTTTTAGAATCAATAACCTCTGCCACGAGCTCAACCAAATCCACCATTATTTTCTTCTCATTTTTGGTTCGCCCATTGCGCAAGTGCGCCAATAATCGATTGATTTCTTCAGCAGCATTTTTAACTGTGGCAAAAGCATCGTCGATAAATGCCGGATTAGCCGCATGTTTTTTCGCATTCACCGCTACCAGGTTAAGCTCAGCAGCTATGTTTTTCAAATCATGCACCATGTAAGCGGAAAGACGGTTAAACACTTCAAACTGTTTTGCTTCAGCTAGCTGTGCCGATGTCGTCAGCACCGCCAGGTAACTGGTGATTTGTTTGGCCGCTGTTTTTAATAAATCATGATCTTCCCAGTTTATCGAACGCGTTATTAGCGGGTTGGATAGCACGACAAATCCCTGCAGCACATCGATGCCATGTAACGGGATAATTAACCAGGGCCGGTCAGTTTGTAGCATCCACTCAGGCAGCGACAAACCCTGGTACTCGCTTGCATGACTAAGCTGTTCTTTTACATTAATAACAAACCTTTTTTTTGCCAGAAACTGAATCAATGAGGAATCACTCGCAATCACATGATCCAGCCAAATCCCTTGCCATACCTCAACATTTTTATAGTCACCTTTTTCATCGCGCAACCATAATGATCCCGCGCGAGCGTCGACAATATGCGCCATCGCTTCAATCACTGTTTTATAATGGTCGTTATTACCTGCATCAATTTTTAAATCTTCTGTTAATCGCAACCATTCAATGCGGTAATCATATTTGTTTTTATAAAAATTTTTCCCTAAAAAGACTTTAATTTTTGCGCGTATTTGTGAGGAGGCTAGAATAACAAATAGAAATACCACGGCCAGTGTTAAAAACATTATCTGGCCAATTTTCCCCCAGTCGCCACCAATTTCTTTTAAGTAATAAGCAGAAGCCGCCATTACCAGCAGATAAAAGCCACCACCAAGAATAGCGGTGGTATGCAAAACAATGTCCCGTGAAACAAATATATTCAGCGACCAGCTTTTATTGCGTGCAGCAGAAAGCGCCAATAACGGCACAGCTACCACGTGTACCACTCCTCGTGCCGCCCATAAATCCTGATCAATACTGCCAAACAATAAAGCGTCAGCGTATAAATAAAAATCAAAAATAAATGTCCCGCCAACGCCAAAAAATAAATACTTGGACGCCCAACGGTGATGCACTACTGTATTACGAAACAACTGCTCAATGATAGCAAGCCCCAGGAGTGCAAGACTAACACTGCCGACAATGCCGAAGACAAATTGACCCGGCAAGGTAAAGACCGCAGCGAGCATTTCACTTAGCAGCAATAACAGAGCAAAGCCAACGCTTAAAGGTAGTGCCCAACCAACAAATTTTCGGTGACTGTGTTTTTGACTAAGATGGGACGTTTGAATACCGGATACAGCCAGATCAAACAGTTTGAGTAAAAAAACATACCATGCAATGTAACGAAGAATCTCAAATAGCCGGTAAGGCAAAAGGTAAAACTCGTTATGAAGCGAGACCTGCGCGGCAAACAATGCCCAGCACGCACTCACAACCATAACAGTAAAGATTAACTTTGCCTGCAAACTCTCACGCCAGCTAAACAGCAGCAGCGCAGCAAAAAAGCTATACGCGAGCCCCGCCCCGAGATAACTGTATAAAGCTAAATTCATTTCCTAAAGCCATCCAAACTTAATAGGAATTTGAGCAATGAAGGCAAACGGGTACACCTGCATAGGTTTAATACCCTCACCGTTATTGTGCACCCTTACCTAACATGACCACTTCTGCAGTCTGCAATAATATCAACAGGTCCAGTAAGCCACTGTAATTCTTAACATAATACAAATCGTATTGAAGCTTTTCGATGGCATCTTCTTCGGTATCACCATAAGAATAACAAATCTGCGCCCAGCCTGTCAGACCCGGCTTTACTCGATGACGCTCTTCATAATAAGGAATGGTTTCTGCCAGTTTTTTAATAAACTCAGGACGTTCTGGTCGCGGCCCGACAAAACTCATATCTCCTTTTAACACATTAAACAGCTGTGGCAATTCATCAAGACGGCCTTTACGAATAAAGCGGCCCACCCTGGTGATACGTGAATCATTTTTAGATGCCCAGCGTGCAACACCGTCTTTCTCGGCATCACTCACCATACTACGAAATTTGTAAATTTCGAATGGTAATCCATCTTGCTTAACACGGGTCTGACTATATAAAACCGAGCCCCTACCACGGCTTTCTATCATTATCGCCAAACTGACAAGCACAGCAAACGGCAACGCGACAGGCGACAACATCAGAACAACCATGATGTCTAAAACACGCTTTCCTATACGCCGAATAGTGCCAACCTGAAAACCATCAGAAAGATACAGCCAGCTGGGGTTTAGCATGTCCAGTCGAATTTTACCTGCGCGTCGCTCAAAAAATGTCACCAAATCCAGAATGTTGATGCCGCTCATTTTACAGTCAATAAGATCTTTTGTCGGAAAGCGATCAGACCGCCGATCATCCACAGCAATCACTATTTCATCAATATCCCGTTCTTCAACATATTGAATCAACGGCTTGTCTAATGTAATGGTGTTACCACCTGTTGTTGCTTTATCCCCAGGCATAACGACATAAGCAACAATATTCAAACCGGCAAGCTCACCCGTGCCCATTGCCTGACGGACAAAATTCGCCCTTTTGCCTGCTCCCAGCACCAATACGCGTGTCCACATATTGCGTTCTTTAACCACTCTCCTAAAAAACAGGCGAACAATTGAAATAAGAATAAAACTAAAAAGAACCGCCAGTAATAGGGCACCGCGGCCGAGAAAAAATGCGGGCATAAAATAATAACTAACACCCAGAGGAATCAATCCCAGCAACAGACCACTGGCAATACGTAATACCAGCATATTAATGAAGCGACCTGCCTGCCGCTGATAAACACCAAACGCGACAAGACTAAGCTGCATAACAAAGGCATAAACCAGTGCTTTTGGCATAAAGTCATGAAAATCATAATGCCATTCACTCCACCAAAAACGAAGAATAAACGCCAGATAAAGCGAGAAAATTAACACCAGAAATTCGATTACTACTAAAGCAACAAATTCAGTTGGTATGTAATATCTGGATAATTTTGTAGAGTGACGAAAAAATTTTACGGTACCCATAAACAGCTGCCGATCACATCCCTGGGGAATCTCTGATTAAGTTTGGGTAAAACAAATTGAGATTCAGAATTTTCAAGAGCAAGGCGGTAAGCACTTGCAATAACAGGGCTATTGCAAGTGTTTGCCAACGCAGCTATTGGTTGTCTGGACTCAAACTGTTCAGCCACAATTTAATCAGAGGTTCCCTAATAATAAAAATAGCCGAGACAATGATTTGCCGACTAGTAGAAGCCAGGTAGCTCTGATTAAAATCATCAATTCTGTGGGGCATTACACAAAAGCCAGAATTGATGATATTTAATCAGAGCTACCCTAAACAAGAACTTTAGCACTTATCTATCAATTAACCAGCGAGCGGCACAGTTCCCGCAACTATTTTAACGAAATGTTAACAACTGCAATCTGCAACGGATCTTTCAGCTTACTTGAAAACAAAATAAGCCCAGCAATATTTTTCAAATCCAGTTCTCTATCAGCCGCACCATATCGAATCTGATTTAGCGAAATACTGAATGCATTTAAACCTGGCTTTATCAGCAATTTTTTATTAAAACGATCCAAATGATCCTGATCATGCTTATCGTCATGCACTCGCAAAATCATGTAATGTGCATACTCGCTCATTGAAACTATTTTTAAATGCAAATCACGGTAGCCTGACCAGTCCGGCTCAGGCTCTATTATTGAAATACCCGGATATTCACCCGAATTAAGCTGAACAAGGTGATGATTTTGCTGGCCAGATGCCAACCTCTTTACCACTCTGGCATTGTTATAACGAACAAAACTGGATGACCAGTTCGCATCAAAATCAACTATCACAGGGAAAGCATTTTGCCGCTCTATATAATGCCAGCTCAGGCGCAACAATGGGTTTAAACCAGACCATAAAAAACCTGTAGTGGCAATGACAATAACAACACCGGCAAATTTTTGATAAGGTGATTTCTTTAATTTAAACAGTGCAATCAGACAAAGCCCTGTCATTAAACCAAAAAAATTTCTAACTATATCATTCAGGCTGGTCTCTCTTTGCCCGATACTTTGTAACACTTCTATTGCTACACCTAGCAACATGCCGATAATCAGCACAAACAAATAGATTACAAAGCTGTTTGATAAACGCATCCTTACGCTTATTTGAGAATGGATAATAAATGAAAGAAAAATAAATAACAGGGTATGACCACTGTTGATAGCTTCACGCCACCATAGATTATTTGTAGGCAACGGGGCAAACAACAAACCAGCAATAACAATTAAAGCGATAACTCTATAAAAACTAGCCCTGACAAACATTTAGCGACCTTTGCACGAAAAGGACTTACGTGAAAAAACTAAAGAGCAACTATGAACAAATCTGATTGATACTGCACGATTGAAAACTTTAAAGGCGAACTAACTAGCCGCCATATCTTTAATGCCGCCAACATATTCACCCAAAGCACGTCTGGCAACAGGCGTTAACAGTCCTTCCCTGTGTAATTCAACAATGACCACGAGCGCATCGCCTCCAACCAATTCGTCCTTCTTTTCCAGCCCCGCATGCAAAAACAAACGATGGCAGATAAGATTTATCCTTCTGGGTACGCCGCCACTAAACTTATGTACCAGGCTACAGACTTCATCAGTGAAAGACGGATTATTTTTCCATCCCACACAGCTCAATCGATGCACAATATAATCAACCGTTTGTTCAAAATCCAATGGTTTTAGTTGCGCTGCAGCGATGAGCCTTTGATGCAGTTGCTCCATACCAGGCGACCTTATAATATCCATCAAAGGTTCCTGCCCAACAAGGAATATCTGCAATAAAAGACGTGTATTGTGCTGAAGATTAGATAACAAACGCAAATCTTCTAATGACTTTACCGATAACCCCTGCGCTTCATCAACGATTAAAATAACACGCCTTTTTTGTTCGCACTGGCGCTTTAAATAACCTTTAAATTCGCTCATTACATTTGTATTATAT